>DASYKU010000076.1 GCA_035995165.1 Mycobacteriales bacterium | reverse complement strand
GTCGAGGGCGCCGCCCCGGCGTCGGTGCTGCTGTACGGGCCGCCGGGAACCGGGAAGACCACCCTGGCGACCCTCGTGTCCACCGCGATCGGCCGCCGGTTCGCCGCGCTGTCCGCGGTCTCGGCCGGCGTCAAGGAGGTCCGCGCGGTCATCGAGGCGGCCAAGCGCGACCTCGGCATGTCCGGCCGGCAGACCGTGCTGTTCATCGACGAGGTGCACCGGTTCTCCAAGACCCAGCAGGACTCGCTGCTGGGCGCGGTCGAGGACCGGGTGGTCACGCTGGTCGCGGCGACGACCGAGAACCCGTTCTTCTCGGTGGTCAGCCCGCTGCTGTCCCGCTCGCTGCTGCTGACCCTGGAGCCGCTGACCGACGAGGACATCACGATCCTGGTCCGGCGGGCGCTGGCCGAGGAGCGCGGCCTCGGCGGCCGGCTCCAGCTGGATCAGGACGCCGCCGACCACCTGCTGCGGATCGCCGACGGGGACGCGCGCCGGGCGCTGACCGCGCTGGAGGCCGGCGCCGGAGCGGCCCAGGCGAAGGGCGAGGACCGGATCACGCTGGCGACGCTGGAGACCGCGGTGGACCGGGCCGCGGTCCGCTACGACCGCGACGGCGACCAGCACTACGACGTGACCAGCGCGTTCATCAAATCGATGCGCGGCTCGGACGTGGACGCGTCGCTGCACTACCTGGCCCGGATGATCGAGGCGGGGGAGGACGCGCGGTTCATCGCCCGCCGGATCATGATCCTGGCCAGCGAGGACATCGGCGAGGCCGACCCGACCGCGCTGCCGCTGGCGGTCGCGGCCGCACAGGCGACGCAGCTGGTGGGCCTTCCGGAGGCCGGGATCATCCTGTCCCAGGCGGTGATCCACTGCGCGCTGGCGCCGAAGTCGAACGCGGTGGTGGCCGCGCTCGGCAAGGCCCGGGCCGACGTCAAGGCCGGGCTGGCCGGTGCGGTGCCGGGCCACCTGCGCGACGCCCACTACGCCGGCGCGAAGGCGATCGACCACGGCAAGGGCTACCGGTACGCGCACGACTTCCCCGGTGGCGTCGCCGAGCAGCAGTACGCGCCGGATGCGGTCGCCGGCCGCGACTACTACACCCCCTCCGACCACGGCGCCGAGCGCGGCGCCGCCGACCGGGTGGCGCGGCTGCGGGCCGTCCTGCGGGGGGACCGAGAGGACTCAGAGCGTGACGGCCGTACGGCCGATGGGGTGAACCCTCCGCAGTAGTACGGCCGTTCGGCCGCCGAGATCCTGGTTCTGGTGGCGTGCCGGCAAAGAGTCCGCTAAGTAATCGGACACGGCGCCCGTGCGGCCTCACCGCACCCGCCGGCCGCGGCCCACCCGGTCCGCGGCCGACTCCACGCCCTGCCGGTCCACCTGCCGGCCGGGCGTGCGGTCACCGGTCCCGTACGGAAGGACGACCGTTGACTCCCTCTCCCACCCGCCGGCGCCGAGCAGCCGCCGGCTTGGGCGCGTTCGCGCTGGTCGCCGGTTTGGCGACGACGATCGCGACCGCGCCGACCGCCGCGGCCGCACCGGCCCAGGGCACCGCCAACTACCTGGTACAGCTCACCGACGCGCCCGCCGCGACCTACACCGGCGGGGTCGCCGGGTACGCGGGCACGAGGCCGACCGCCGGCAGCAAGATCGACGCCGCCGCCCCGACCGTCGCCCGCTACCGCGGCTACCTCGCGCAGCGCCAGGACGGCGTGCTGCGGGGGGCCGCATCCGCGCGTGCGTTCCACCGCTACTCAGTGACCTTCAACGGCTTCGCGGCCAGCATGAGCACGGTGGACGCGGCCAAGCTGGCCCGCACCCCGGGCGTGAAGGCCGTGATCAAGGACGAGAAGCGGACCCTCGACACGACCCGGACGCCGGAGTTCCTCGGGCTCACCAAGAAGGGTGGGATCTGGGACCAGCTCGGCGGCCCGCAGCGGGATGCCGGCGCCGGTGTGGTCGTCGCCGACCTGGACTCGGGCCTGTGGCCGGAGAACCCGTCGGTGGCGCCGCTGCGCAACCCGAAGCCGGTGCGCCAGTTCGCCGGCACCTGCCAGACCGGTGAGCAGTGGGACGCCTCCGACTGCACCACGAAGGTGATCGGCGCGCGGTACTACACCGCCGGCGTCACCGCGAGCATCGGCGACATCAAGACCGCCTTCCCGTACGAGTTCATCTCGGCGCGCGACGCCGACGGGCACGGCACCCACACCGCCACCACCGCGGCCGGCAACTTCAACGTGCCGGTGAGCGTGGCCGGCCAGCCGTTCGGCAACGCCAGCGGCATGGCGCCGAACGCGCGGCTGTCGATCTACAAGATCTGCTGGGGCCGGGGCGAGCCCGAGGCGGGCTGCTTCACCTCCGACTCCGTGCAGGCGATCGAGGACGCGACCACCGACGGTGCCGACGTCATCAACTTCTCCATCTCCGGCAGCCTGACCAGCTCGGTCGACGCGGTCGAGCTGGCGTTCTTCGGCGCGGCCCAGGCCGGCGTGTTCGTGTCCACCTCGGCCGGCAACGACGGCCCGGGCGCCTCGACCGTCGCGCACAACACCCCGTGGGAGATGTCGGTCGCGGCCGGCACCCTGGACCGGGCCAACACCAAGTCGGTGACCCTGGGCAACGGGCAGACGTTCACCGGCGTCGGCCTCGGCCCGGCGGTGCCGAGCTCGCCGATCGCGCTGTCCAGCACGGTCGGCGCGGCCGGGCAGGACCCGGACGACGTCCGGCTCTGCTTCCTCAACTCGCTCGACCCGGCCAAGGTCACCGGCAAGATCATCGTCTGTGACCGCGGTGTCAACGACCGGGTGGAGAAGAGCGCCGAGGTCAAGCGGGCCGGCGGCGTCGGCATGGTGCTGGCCAACACCGCGCCGAACTCGCTGAACGCCGACATCCACGTGGTGCCGACCGTGCACGTGGACGAGGTCGCGGGTGCCGCGATCAAGGCGTACGTGTCCGGCACTGCGAGCCCGACCGCGGCGCTGTCCGCGGGCGTGGCCCAGCTCGGGGTCAAGGCGCCGCAGGTGGCCTCGTTCTCCTCCCGCGGGCCCGCGCTCGCGGCGGACGGCGACCTGCTCAAGCCGGACATCCTGGCTCCGGGCGTGGACGTCATCGCCGGGTTCTCCCCGGCCAACAACGGCCGCGACTACGACTTCCTGTCCGGGACGTCGATGTCCAGCCCGCACATCGCCGGCCTCGGCGCGCTGCTGATCCAGAAGCACCCGCGCTGGTCGCCGATGATGATCAAGTCGGCGCTGCTGACCACCGCGTCGGTGAAGGACAACAAGGGCGCGCCGATCAGCAACGACTCCGGCGAGGTCGCCACCGCGTTCGACTACGGCTCCGGCCAGGTCAACGTCAACGGCGCGGCCGACCCGGGCCTGGTCTACGACAGCAACTCGACCGACTGGGTCCGGTGGCTGTGCGGGTCCGGGCAGCTCGCCGCGACCAGCTCGGCCTGCAGCCTGCTGGGCAGCACCGACCCGAGCGACCTCAACCAGCCGAACATCGCGATCGGCGCGCTGGCCGGCTAGCAGACGGTCACCCGCACGGTGACCGGGGTCAGCAACCAGGGCTCGTCGAACTGGACGCCGAAGATCGTGGCGCCGGCCGGCGTCCAGGTCTCGGTGTCGCCGCGGACGCTGAAGGTCAGGTCGGGCCAGAAGGCGACCTACAAGGTCACCTTCACCCGCACCTCGGCGACCTTCGACGAGTACGCGTTCGGCTCGCTGACCTGGTCGAACGGCAAGTTCTCGGTGCGCAGCCAGCTCGTCGTGCAGCCGGTCGCGGCCGCCGCGCCGAGCCAGGTCGTGGGCACCGGCCCGGCCGGCTCGACCGCGATCAGCGTGACCCCCGGCTTCACCGGCACGCTGAGCAGCACCGTCGACGGTCTGGTGGCGGCGGACGTCCGCTCGCCGGCCCTGCAGCCGGCCGGCCCGGGCTTCGACCCGGCCGACCCGGCGACCAGCACCCGGACGGCCAGGGAGACGCTGACGATCCCGGCCGGCACCACGGTCGCCCAGCACTCCACCTTCGATGCCGACTTCCCGGCCGGCACCGACGTCGACCTCTTCCTGTACGAGGCCGGCACGTCGAACCTCGTCGCGCAGAGCGCCGGCGGTTCGGCCGAGGAGACGATCCGGCTGGAGAACCCGACGGCCGGGTCGTACGACCTGTACGTGGTGCTCTTCGGGGTGCCGACGGGGACGACCGGGCTGACGGTGCCCACGTACCTGTGGGCGCTGGACGGCGCGGCCAAGGGCAACCTCACGGTGACCCCGGCCGGCGTGCCGGCCACCGCGGGGACGCCGGTCACGCTCACGGCGGCGTGGAGCGGCCTGACGGCCGGCTCGCGCTACCTCGGCCGGATCTCCTACGGCGACGGGACGACGACGGCGGGCGGCACGTTCGTCCGCGTCGACGCGTAACACCGCACTGAACGAAGGGCCCGGCCGGGACACCCCGGCCGGGCCCCTCGTGCGTGAGGCACCTCCAGGCAGACGGTAGGGTCTGGCGGTCCGCGACCGGGGTTGTTGCTGAGGGGGTCCGCGCGTGTCGGCAGGGGAGTGGGCCGCGATCATCGCGGCCATCGCGTTCGGCGTTCTCGTGCTGCTGCTGTCCGTGCCGATCCTGAAGCTGGGCCGGACGCTGGACGAGACGACGCTGGCCATCCGCAAGGCGCACGAGGGCGCGCAGCCGCTGCTGACCTCGGCCCAGACGACGATGGACCAGGTCAACCGCGAGCTGGAACGGGTGGAGGGCATCACCCAGAACGCGCAGGCGGTGACCAGCAACGCCGCCGCGCTCTCGTCGGTCTTCGCCACCACGCTGGGCGGGCCGGCCATCAAGGTCGCCGCGTTCTCGTACGGGATCCGCCGGGCCGCGCAGAACCGGCGCAAGGCCGAGGCCGAGAACACCGCCAAGGCTGCGGTCAAGGCCGACCGCAAGGCGGCCCGCGCCGCCAAGCGCGCCGGTCTGTAGCCCGCGCGCAAATCCTCTGGTGCGCCGAGCGCACCATGGACGAGGACAACCAGTCCCGCGAACTCGTGCTAGCCAACCGGCGAGACGACCAAGAAACTGTGAAAGAGGGTGACGACGGTGAGGCGCATGTTCTGGCTCGCACTGGGGGTCACGGTCGGCGCTCTCGTGGTGCGCAAGCTGTCCAAGACGGCGGAGCAGCTCTCCCCGCGCGGCCTGTCGCAGTCGCTGCAGGGCCTCGCGGACGCGCTGCGGGACTTCGTCGACGAGGTCCGCGAGGGCGCGGCGGTCCGGGAGTCCGAGCTGAGCGAGGGCAGCGGCCTGGACGGGCGGCTCGGCGCGAAGCCGGAGGACTTCCGATGAGGTCGGCGGAGATCAAGAGCCGCTTCACCGACTACTTCGAGCGCAACGGGCACACGGTCGTCCCGTCGGCCAGCCTGATCCTGGACGACCCGACGCTGCTGTTCGTCAACGCGGGCATGGTGCCGTTCAAGCCCTATCTGCAGGGCATCGAGACGCCGCCCTACCCGCGCGCGACGAGCGTGCAGAAGTGCCTGCGGACGCTGGACATCGACGAGGTCGGCAAGACCGCGCGGCACGGCACGTTCTTCCAGATGGCGGGCAACTTCTCCTTCGGCGACTACTTCAAGGAAGGCGCGATCACCGCGGCCTGGGAGCTGCTCACCAACTCCCAGGACGACGGCGGGTACGGCTTCGCGCCGGACCGGCTCTGGCCGACCGTCTACCGGGACGACGACGAGGCCTTCGGCATCTGGAACAAGCTCATCGGCGTGCCCGAGGAGCGCATCCAGCGCCGCGGGATGGCGGACAACTACTGGTCGATGGGCGTACCCGGCCCGTGCGGCCCGTGCTCGGAGATCTTCTTCGACCGCGGCCCGGAGTACGGCCCGGACGGCGGCCCGATCGTCGACGAGGAGCGCTTCCTCGAGGTCTGGAACCTGGTCTTCATGCAGTTCGAGCGGGGACCGGGGCCGGGCAAGGACGGCTGGCCGATCCTCGGCGAGCTGCCGAAGAAGAACATCGACACCGGCATGGGCGTCGAGCGGATGGCGTACCTGCTGCAGGGCAAGCAGAACCTCTACGAGATCGACGAGGTCTTCCCGGTCCTGGAGCGGGCGGCGGAGCTGACCGGCACGGCGTACGGGTCCGACGGCGGCGCGGACGTCCGGTTGCGGGTGGTCGCCGACCACGTCCGGTCGGCGATGATGATCATGGCGGACGGCGTCACCCCGTCCAACGAGGGCCGTGGCTACGTGCTGCGCCGGCTGCTGCGCCGGGTCATCCGCTCGGTCCGGCTGCTGGGCTACCCGGGCGCGTCGCTGCCCGAGCTGCTGCCGGCCTCCCGGGACGCGATGGCGCCGTCGTACCCGGAGGTGGCGACCGACTTCGAGCGCATCTCCACCTACGCGTACGCGGAGGAGGAGACCTTCGCGCAGACGCTGCGCGCGGGCACCGCGATCCTGGACACCGCGGTCCGCGAGACCAAGCAGCGCGGCGGCGGGACGCTGCCGGGCGCGCAGGCGTTCCAGCTGCACGACACGTACGGGTTCCCGATCGACCTGACCCTGGAGATGGCCGGCGAGCAGGGCCTGACGGTCGACGAGGACGGGTTCCGCGCGCTGATGGCGGAGCAGCGGCAGCGGGCGAAGGCGGACGCGCAGTCCCGCAAGGGCGGCGGCGGGGCCGGTGTCTCGGCGGCGGCGTACCGGGAGCTGCGGGCGCGCGGCGCGACCGACTTCATCGCGCACTCGGCGCTGGAGTCCGAGTCGACCGTCGTCGGCCTGGTCCGCGACGGCGAGCTCGTCCCCGGCGCGACCGAGGGCGAGGTGGTCGAGCTGGTGCTGGACGTGACCCCGTTCTACGCGGAGTCCGGCGGCCAGGACTCCGACGCCGGCCACCTCACCGGCGACGGGCTCGAGCTCGAGGTCGTCGACGTGCAGCGGCCGATCAAGGGCCTGGTCGTGCACACGGTGCGGGTCGTCAGCGGCGAGGTCGCGGCCGGCCGGACCGTGCACGCGCAGGTCGACCGGGAGTGGCGGCTGGGCGCCTGCCAGGCCCACTCCGGCACCCACGTCGTGCACGCGGCGCTGCGCCAGGTGCTCGGCCCGACCGCGCTGCAGGCGGGGTCGTACAACAGGCCGGGCTACCTGCGGCTGGACTTCTCCTGGCCGCAGCAGCTGTCGACGGAGACCCGCAGCGAGGTCGAGGAGGTCGCGAACCTGGCGATCCGCTCCGACCTGCCGGTGCAGGCGTTCTTCACCACGCTGCCGGAGGCGCGCCGGATCGGGGCGCTGGCCCTGTTCGGGGAGACGTACGACGAGGAGGTCCGGGTCGTCGAGATCGGCGGCGAGTGGTCCCGCGAGCTCTGCGGGGGCACCCACGTCCGGCACTCCTCGCAGGTCGGCCCGCTGGCGATCACCAGCGAGGCGTCCGTCGGCGCGGGCATGCGCCGGGTCGAGGCGCTGGTCGGGCACGACTTCTTCGGCTACCTGCGGCGCGAGCGGGCGCTGGTCGACGGGCTGACGCAGACCCTGCGGGTGCCCGCGGACCAGGTCCCGGAGCGGGTCCAGTCGCTGATCGACCGGCTGCGGACGGCGGAGAAGGAGCTCGACCGGCTGCGGGCGGAGTCCGTGCTGGCCGGTGCGGGCGCGCTGGCGGCGGCGGCCAGGGACGTCGGCGGGGTCGCGGTCGTGGCGAACGAGGTGCCCGGCGGGCTCGGCGGCGGCGAGCTGCGCACGCTCGTGCTCGACGTCCGGGGTCGGCTGTCCCCGGACCGGGCCGGCGTGGTCGCGCTGGTCTCCCGGGCCGACGGCAAGGTCGCGTTCACGGTGGCCACCAACGAGGCCGCCCGGCTGCGCGGGCTGTCCGCGGGCGACGTCGTGAAGGCGATGGCGCCATCGGTCGGGGGCCGCGGCGGGGGCCGGGACGACGTCGCCCAGGGCGGCGGCACCGAGCCCGACGGCATCCCCGAGGCGCTCCTGCTGGTCGAGCACGTCATCGGGCAGCGCACCGCGTGACCGTCTCCGATCGCGCGCCGGAGGAGTGGCTGGACGGTGTCCGGATCGGGGTCGACGTCGGCACCGTCCGGGTCGGGGTCGCGGCCAGCGATCCCGGCGGGGTCCTCGCGACCCCGCTGGCGACGCTGGCCCGCGACCTCCGCGGTGGCGCCGATCTGGTCAAGCTGGCCCGGCTGGTGGCCGAGCGGGAGGCCGTCGAGGTCGTCGTCGGGCTGCCCCGGTCGCTGTCGGGCAAGTCCGGGCCGGCCGCCCGGTCCGCCCGCGAGTACGCCGAAGCGCTCGCGGAGCGTGTCGACCCGATCCCGGTGCGTTTGTCCGACGAGCGGCTGACCACCGTTGCGGCAACTCGTCGTCTCGCCGAGGCGGGCACACGGGGACGTAAGGGACGTCAGGTCGTTGACCGCTCGGCCGCGGTGCTCATACTTCAGGGATGGTTGGACGCCGCCCGGAGGACTTCGTGACTGTTTTGCGCTCCGTAACCGATCTGTCACTGGGGCTGGATCGGGCCGGTCGGTGACGACGGGCCGGCAGATGGACCGCGACGAGATCGACCTCTTCGCTCCCGCCGACCCGTACGGGCGGCCGAGCCGGTCCGAGCGCCGCCGCAGCGAGGTCGAGCGGCGCAAGCGCCGCCGTCGCCGGATCCTCCTGCCGTTGCTGGTGCTCATCCTCGTCGGCGGACTCGGTGCCGGCGCCCTCATCGGCGGCCGGTCGCTGACGAGCAAGTTCGGCACCACCCCCGACTTCGCCGGTGCCGGCAGCGGCGAGGTGCTGCTGGTCGTCAAGCCGGGCGACACCGCCACCGACATCGCGGCCACGATGGTCACCCAGGGCATCGTGAAGAGCGAGAAGGCGTTCACCAAGGCGGCCAAGGAGAACGCGGCCGCGCTCGGGATCCAGCCCGGGACGTACAAGCTGCACAAGGAGATGAGCGGCGCCGCGGCGCTGACGCTGATCCTCGACCCGACCGCGCGGGTGCTGTCCCGGGTGACGGTCCCCGAGGGCCTCTCGGTCAAGGACACGCTCGCGCTGATCGCCTCGAAGTCGAAGCTGAAGATCGCCGACCTGCAGGCCGCGGCCAGGGACTCCGCCGCGCTGGAGCTGCCGGACTACGCCAAGGGCAACCCGGAGGGCTTCCTCTTCCCGGAGACCTACGACCTCGATCCCGACACCACGGCCGCCACGCTGCTGAAGGACATGGTCGACCAGTACAAGGCGAAGGTCTCCGACAGCGGGCTGATCGAGCAGGCCGCGGCCAAGCACCTGACGCCGTACGAGCTGCTGATCGTGGCTTCGCTGGTGGAGAAGGAGACCCAGCAACCGGACGAGCGGTCCAAGGTCGCGCGGGTCATCTACAACCGGCTGGACCAGAACTTCTTCCTCGGCGTCGACGCCGCCGTGCTCTACGGGCTGGGTCGCTCCAAGGGCGGGCTGTCCGCGGCCGACCTGGCGAAGAAGACGCCGTACAACAACCGGCTGGTCAAGGGGTTGCCGCCGACGCCGATCGCGAACCCCGGGCTGGCCTCGCTACAGGCCGCGGCGGCGCCGGCGTCCGGGCCGTACCTGTACTACGTGCTGGACGCCGACCACCCGGGGCACCACCTGTTCACCGACGACCGGGACGTCTTCAACACGGCCAAGGCCAAGTGCCAGGCGGCTCACCTCTGCTGATCCCCGTCGGGGGCGGCCCCCGTAACCCCCGGGCGGGACTCGGGCGCGGTGCCGGACCCGGCCCGACCTCGTCCACCGGGCCCCGCCGCCGGCGGAGGACCCCATCCCCGTGACCTGACCGCCGAGCCGGCCGCGGGCGGCATGGCCTGTGGACGACCTGGGTGGGGCGGGGTCGGCGGCCGGTAGGGTCCGCGCGTGGTTGCGGGCGGGCTGGGTGCGGTGCTCGGGATCGTGCTGGGCCCGTTCCTGGCCGGGTTGACGCTGGCGGTGCCGGCCGACGACCCGTGGCTGGGCAAGCGCTGGTGGCGCGGCGGCCAGGCCTCGCCGCGCCGGATCGCGGTCGGCACCGTGCTGGCCGCGGTGGCGCTGGCCGCGGTCGGCGCCGCGATCGGGCTCGCCCCGGAGCTGCCGGCCTTCCTCGGGCTGGCCGCGGTCGGCGTCACGCTGGCCGTGATCGACCTGGACTGCCTGCGGCTGCCGGACCGCCTCACGCTCCCGTCGTACCCGGCCGGGCTGGCGCTGCTGGCCGTCCCGGCCGACTGGTCCGCACTCGGCCGGGGGGTGCTCGGCGCGCTCGCCGCCGGGGGAGCGGCGCTGCTGCTGGCCCTGGTCGCCCCGAGCGGCGGCCTCGGTCTCGGTGACGTGAAGCTGCTCGGACTGCTCGGGCTGTTCCTGGGCTGGCTCGGCTGGGGCGTGCTCGTGCTCGGCGTCGCGTTCGGCTTCGGCATCGGCGCGCTGGCCGCGATCGCGATGCTCGCCTCGCGCCGGGCCGGCCTGCGCGACCACCTCGCGTTCGGGCCCTGGCTGATCGCGGGTGCGCTCGTCGCGGTGGTGGTCGGGCCGGCCGTGGTCGACAGTTATCTGACCGCCGGGACATGACACGATGAACCCGTGTTGCGCTGGCTGACCGCAGGGGAGTCGCACGGTCCGGCGTTGGTCGCGGTGCTCGAGGGCCTGCCCGCCGATGTCCGGGTCACCTCCGACGACGTGGCCGACGCGCTGGCCCGCCGCCGGCTCGGCTACGGGCGCGGCGCCCGGATGAAGTTCGAGCGGGACGAGGTCGAGCTGACCGGCGGCGTCCGGCACGGCCGCACCATGGGCGGCCCGGTGGCGCTGCGCATCGGCAACACCGAGTGGCCGAAGTGGACGACCGTGATGAGCGCCGACCCGGTGCCGGCCGAGGAGCTGGAGGGGGTGGCCCGCAACGCGCCGCTGACCCGGCCCCGGCCCGGCCACGCCGACCTCGTCGGCATGCAGAAGTACGGCTTCGACGACGCCCGCCCGATCCTGGAGCGGGCCAGCGCCCGGGAGACCGCGGCCCGGGTCGCGCTCGGTGCGGTCGCCAAGGCGTTCTTGGAGCAGGCCGCGGGCGTCAGCGTGCTTTCCCATGTGGTCCGGATCGGGACGATCGCCGTGCCGTACGGGACGCTGCCCGGCCCGGACGACCTCGGCACCGTCGACGAGTCCCCGGTGCGCTGCTTCGACCCGGAGACCGGCGAGCGGATGGTCGGCGAGATCGACGCCGCCCGCAGAGACGGCGACACCCTCGGCGGCGTGGTCGAGGTCGTCGCGCACGGCCTGCCGCCGGGTCTCGGCAGCCACGTGCACGGCGACCGCCGGCTGGACTCCCGGCTGGCCGGCGCGCTGATGGGCATCCAGGCGATCAAGGGCGTGGAGGTCGGCGACGGTTTCGACCTGGCCGCCCGGCGCGGCTCGCAGGCCCACGACGAGATCGAGAGCGGCCCGACCGGGCTGCGCCGCCGTACCGGCCGCTCCGGCGGCACCGAGGGCGGCATGAGCACCGGCGAGCCGCTGCGGGTCCGGGCCGCGATGAAGCCGATCTCGACCGTGCCGAAGGCGCTGGCCACCGTCGACGTGGCCACCGGCGAGCCGGCGGTGGCGATCAACCAGCGCTCGGACGTCTGCGCGGTGCCGGCCGCGGGTGTGGTGGCCGAGGCGATGGTCGCGCTGGTGCTGGCCGAGGCGGTGCTGGAGAAGTTCGGCGGCGACTCGGTGGCCGAGACCGCGCGGAACGTCCGGGGCTACCTGGACACCCTGGTGGTCAAGTAATGCCGCCGCGGGTGGTGCTGGTCGGTCCGCCCGGCGCCGGCAAGACGACGGTCGGGGCCCTGGTGGCGCAGCGGCTCGGCGTGCCGGTCGGCGACACCGACGACGAGATCGTCGCCCGCACCGGCAAGCCGATCGCGGAGATCTTCGTCGAGGACGGCGAGGAGGCGTTCCGGGCGCTGGAGCGGGACGCGGTCGCCGACGGGCTGGCGGAGTTCGACGGCGTGCTCGTGCTCGGCGGCGGCGCGGTCCTCGCGCCGGAGACCCGGGCCCGGCTGGCCGGCCACCCGGTGGTGTTCCTGGCCACCGGGGTGCCGGCCTCGGCCGCCCGGATCGGGCTGAACCGGGACCGGCCGCTGCTGCTGGGCAACCCGCGCCAGCAGCTGCGCGCGCTGCTGGACGCCCGGCTGCCGCTCTACCAGGAGGTCGCCGCGGCCACGGTCGACACCGACGAGCTCACCCCGGACGAGGTCGCCGCCGCGGTCGTCGCCGCGGTCGCGGCGCTGGACCCGGCGTGACCGTCACCATCCCGGTCGGCGACCCCGTCGCGTACGAGGTGGTGGTGGGCGAAGGCCTGGACGACCGGGTCCCCGGCCTGCTGCCCGGCGCCGCCCAGGTCGCGCTGGTGCATCCGCCCACGCTGGCCGAGCGGGCCGCCGTGATCGCGGAGGTGCTGGGCGCGGCCGGGCTGGCCGTGCTGCCGCTGCCGGTGCCGGACGGCGAGGCGGCCAAGACGCTGCGGGTCGCCGGGGACTGCTGGGACGGGCTCGGCGCGGCCGGTTTCACCCGCTCCGACGCGATCGTCGGTCTCGGCGGCGGCGCCACCACCGACCTGGCCGGCTGGGTCGCCGCGGCCTGGCTGCGCGGCGTCCGGGTGCTGCAGCTGCCGACCACCCTGCTGGGCATGGTCGACGCCGCCGTCGGCGGCAAGACCGGCATCGACGTCGCCGCCGGCAAGAACCTGGTCGGCGCGTTCCACCCGCCGGCCGGCGTGCTCTGCGACCTGACCGCGCTGGCCACCTTGCCGCCGGCGGACTACCGCGCCGGGCTGGCCGAGGTGGTCAAGTGCGGGTTCATCGCCGACCCGGCGATCCTGGACCTGATCGAGCGCGACGGCCCGGCCGCGCCGGCCGGCGAGCTGGTCGAGCGGGCGGTCCGGGTGAAGGCCGGCGTGGTCACCCGGGACCTGCGCGAGAGCGGCGAGCGCGAGCACCTCAACTACGGCCACACGCTGGCGCACGCGATCGAGAAGCGCGAGCGGTACTCCATCCGGCACGGCGACGCGGTCTCGATCGGCCTCGTCTTCGCCGCCGCCCTGGGCGCGGCCGCGGACCGGCTGGACCGGCCGACCGCGACCCGGCACAAGGCCGTGCTGGCCGCACTCGGCCTCCCGGTCTCCTACGACGCGGCCGGCTGGGCGGAACTGCACGAGGCGATGCGGGTGGACAAGAAGGCCCGCGGCGCGGTGCTGCGGTTCGTGGTCCTCGACGGCCTGGCCCGGCCGGGCATCCTGGCCGACCCGGGACCCGAGCTGCTGGCGGCGGCCTGGACGGCGGTCGCCCGGTAGGTTGGCAGGCGTGAGTGCTCCCGCCGACCGCCGTGCCCTGCTGCGCGACCGGGTCCGGGCCGCCGGCCTGGACGCGGTGCTGGTGACCCGGCTGGTCAACGTCCGCTACCTGACCGGCTTCACCGGCTCCAACGCGGCGCTGCTGGTGCCCGCGGACGGCCCGGACGTGCTGTGCACCGACGGCCGCTACACGATCCAGGCGGGCCTGCAGTCGCCGGACGTCGAGCTGCTCGTCGAGCGGGCCAGCGCGACCGCGCTGGCCGAGCGCGCGGCCAAGGCCGCGTACGGGCGGCTCGGCTTCGAGTCCCACGACGTCACCGTCGACCTGCACGCGGCGCTGGCCGAGAAGGCCGGCGGCGAGCTGGTCAGCATCCGGCGCGCGGTCGAGGAGCTGCGGGCGGTCAAGGACGACGGCGAGATCGCGCTGCTGCGGGAGGCCTGCGCGATCGCCGACCGGGCGCTGGCCGACCTGATCGCGGCCGGCGGCCTGTCCGCCGGCCGGACCGAGCTGGCGGTCGGCCGCGACCTCGACGCCCGGATGCTCGGCCACGGCGCGAGCGCGCCCAGCTTCGAGACGATCGTCGCCACCGGGCCGAACTCGGCCATCCCGCACCACCGCCCGGAGGACCGGCCGCTGGAGCGGGGCGACTTCGTCAAGCTCGACTTCGGCGCCGAGTACGGCGGCTACCACTCCGACATGACCCGCACGTTCGTCCTCGGCGAGCCCGCCGACTGGCAGCGCGAGGTGTACGGGCTGGTGCACACCGCCCAGGCCGCGGGCCGGGCCGCGCTGGAGATCGGCGCCGACGTCCGCGCGATCGACGCGGCCGCCCGGGACGTCATCGCCGCGGCCGGCCGGGCCGAGGAGTTCGGGCACGGGCTGGGGCACGGCGTCGGCCTGGAGATCCACGAGGCCCCGGCGCTGAGCCCGCTCGGCGCCGGTACACTGGCCGATCGGATGGCCGTCACCGTGGAGCCGGGGGTCTACCTCCCTGACCGCGGGGGCGTCCGCATCGAGGACACCCTCATCGTCCGCGAGGGCACCGAGCCGGCGCTGCTGACGCTGTCGTCCAAGGACCTCACGGTCCTCTAGAAGCATCCAGTCCCCTGACCGGCGGAACGACCAGGAAACCGTCAAGTCCCCTGAGCGTGCGGAGAGCATCGGCGTGGCCACCACGAACGACCTGAAGAACGGACTCGTGCTCGACCTGGACGGCCAGCTCTGGGCCGTCGTCCAGTTCCAGCACGTCAAGCCCGGCAAGGGCGGCGCCTTCGTGCGCACCACGCTGAAGAACGTGCTCTCCGGCAAGGTCGTCGACCGCACGTTCAACGCCGGCACCAAGGTGGAGACCGCGACCGTCGACAAGCGCTCGATGACGTTCCTCTACCGCGAGGGCGAGGACTTCGTCTTCATGGACGGCGACACGTACGAGCAGGTCCAGGTGCCGGCCGCGACGGTCGCCGACGGCGCCGGCTACCTGCTGGAGAACACCGAGGCCATGGTGGCCATGCATGAGGGCGTCGCGCTGTACGTGGAGCTGCCGACCAGCGTCGAGCTGGTCATCGCGCAGACCGACCCGGGCCTGCAGGGCGACCGCTCCACCGGCGGCACCAAGCCGGCCACGCTGGAGACCGGGGCGACGATCCAGGTCCCGCTGTTCGTCACCACCGGCGAGAAGGTCAAGGTGGACACCCGCGACGGGCGTTACCTCGGCCGCTCCTGATGGCCGCTCGGAGCAAGGCCCGCAAGCGGGCCGTGGACGTCCTCTACGAGTCCGACGTGCGTGGCGCCGACCCGGTGACCACGCTGGCGGAGCGGCTGTCCCAGGCCGACCCGCCGATCCCGGAGTACGCGGTGGACCTCGTCGAGGGCGTCACCGGCAACCTCGCACTGATCGACGAGACGCTCTCCGAGCACTCCGAGGGCTGGACCGTGGAACGGATGCCGGCGGTGGACCGGGCCGTGCTGCGGCTGGCGCTCTACGAGCTGCTGGTCCGGGACGACATCCCGGACGCGGTGGTGATCGACGAGGCGGTCGAGCTGGCCAAGTCGCTGTCGACCGACGAGTCGCCGCGCTTCGTCAACGGCATCCTCGGGCGCGTACTGCGCGAACGCCTCGCCGCACCCCCGGCCCCCGAGCCCCTGCCGCCGGCCCCCGCCGAGCAGCCCGGCTGACAAGCATCGCCGCGGCCGGCGCCCCGTGATCGGGTCGCCCCCGCCGCACGTCCCGACACCCCTCTGATCGCGGCCGGCCTGTCCGCACAGGACCACGGCCCTGATCGCGGCCGGCCGTCGCATGGCCCGGACACGGCGACGGCCGGACCCTGACTGGGCCGGCCGTTCCTGTCCGCACGGGCAGCGGCCGGCCCGGATCGCGTCCGGACGCGGCGGAGGCCGGCGCCCGGTGATCGGGCGCCGGCCTCCCCGTGGGCCGTGACGAACTACGAGCGGTCGGCGGAGCGCCGATCGTCCGAGCGCCGGTCGAGCGCCGGGTCGATGCTGCGCGCGTCCGGCGCGAGCACTCCCCACTCGATCAGCCGCTCGGTCAGCTCGCCCTCGGACAGGTCGTAGATGATCGACAGCGACCGCAGGTCCTCGCCCCGGATGGACAGGACCTTGTTGTTGTAGTCGCCGCGCTGGCTCTGTATCGCCTGCGCGTAACGGGCGAGCGGGCCGACCTGGTCCGGCGGCAGCTGGAACAGCCGCTCCAGGTTCAGCACGATCTTCTGGGCCGGGGTGGCCGAGGACGCCGCGCGCCCCTCGGGCAACAGCTCGCTGACGGGCACGCCGTAGAAGTCGGCGAGCTCCGCGAGCTTCTGCACCGTGACCGCACGGTCGCCGCGCTCGTACGAGCCGACGACGACGGCCTTCCATCGGCCCTTGGACTTCTTTTCAACGCCGTGCAGCGAGAGCCCCTGCTGCGTGCGGATCGCGCGCAGACGGGCGCCGAGGGCCCTGGCGTAGTCGCTGGTCATTCCGTTGCGCTCCATCTCCGGTGCGACACCGAGCACTGTCATGTCTGGCCCCCCGCGCTTCGACTACGGAGCGTGACCGTAAGCCGTATGACGCTCCGAGGTCAAGCCGGCTTGCCGAAGATCGTCCCCACTCGTCACCCGGAGTAGCCCATGTGGCGAGCCGTAGCCTTGGGAAATCACCTGTTCGGGTGACACATTTCCGGGTCAATGACGCAACATGACTGCGACGCGCCACCGTTCCGTCAAGCGTATGCCCTGTCGGTGTCCGTCGAGATGGCCGATGGTGCACCTCCTCGGTGGCGTCTTTGCCGTTTCAACTCATCACGCTCCGGCGTGCGTTCCGGCTCACCACCACAGCCCGCTGCTACCGTGGCCGCCGTCAGACGTCCTTTAACGACCCGTCCGGTGAGGCGGGGAAGGAGGTCCCGTGAGCCGTGCGCTCCTCGACGCCCCGGACGTGGCCCGGGTCGTCGATCGCATCGCCCATCAGCTGCTGGAGAAGACCGGCGGCGCGGCCGGCACCGTGGTGCTCGGCATTCCCACCCGCGGTGTCCCGCTGGCCCGCCGGCTCGCGGCCCGGGTGAAGACCTTCGAGGGAGTCGACGTCCCCGTCGGCGTGCTCGACGTGACCCTGCACCGCGACGACCTCCGGCTGCGCGGTGTCCGCGCGCTGGAGCCGACGGTCGAGCCGCCCGGCGGCGTCGACGGCAAGCTGGTCGTCCTGGTCGACGACGTCCTCTACTCCGGCCGTACGGTCCGGGCCGCCCTGGACGCGCTGCGGGACCTCGGCCGGCCGCGGGCGGTCCAGCTGGCGGTGCTGGTCGACCGCGGGCACCGGGAGCTGCCGATCCGGGCCGACTACGTCGGCAAGAACATCCCGACCTCGCTGGAGGAGAACGTCCGGGTGCTGCTGTCGGAGACCGACGGCCGGGACGCGGTCGTGCTGGAGCAGCGGTCGGTGCCCCCGGGGAGCGGGAGCGCCCGCGGCGCGACCGGGGGTGCGCTGTGAAGCACCTGCTCTCCGCCGGCGACCTGAGCCGGGACGAGGCGCTGGCCGTGCTGGACACGGCCGAGCGGCTGGACGAGGCGATGGCCGGCCGCGAGGTGAAGAAGCTGCCGACGCTGCGCGGCCGGACCGTGGTCAACCTCTTCTTCGAGGACTCGACCCGGACCCGGACCTCGTTCGAGCTGGCGGCCAAGCGGCTGTCGGCCGACGTCGTGAACTTCTCGGCCAAGGGGTCGAGCGTGTCCAAGGGCGAGTCGCTCAAGGACACCGCGCTGACCCTGGAGGCGATGGGCTCGGACGCGGTGGTGATCCGGCACCCGATGTCGGGCGCGCCGCACCGGCTGGCGAACTGGGTCCGCGGCAGCGTGCTCAACGCCGGCGACGGCACCCACGAGCACCCGACCCAGGCGTTGCTGGACGCGTACACGATGCGGCGGCGGCTGGGCCGGCTGGACGGGCTGCGGGTCGCGATCGTCGGCGACGTGCTGCACAGCCGGGTGGCCCGCTCCAACGTGCTCTTGCTGCACACGCTCGGGGCCGAGGTGACGCTGGTCGCGCCGCCGACGCTGCTGCCGGTCGGCGTCGAGGTCTGGCCGGCCGCGGTCACCTACGACCTGGACGCCGCGCTGCCCAAGGCGGACGTGGTCATGATGCTGCGGGTGCAGCGGGAGCGGATGGGGCAGGCGTACTTCCCCTCGGCCCGCGAGTACAGCCGGCGCTACGGGCTGGACCGGACCCGGATGGGTCTGCTGCCGGACGAGGCGATCGTCATGCACCCGGGGCCGATGAACCGCGGGATGGAGATCGCGGCCGAGGTCGCCGACGATCCCCGCCGCTCCACGATCGTCGAACAGGTCTCCAACGGGGTCTCCGTCCGGATGGCCGTGCTCTACCTCCTCCTCGGCGGAGGTCCGGCATGAGCCGGGCCCGCCGGGCGCAGGGGAAGTCGAAGAACAAGGGGAGGGGGCCTGCGTGAGCGCGTGGGTGATCAAGGGGGCCGCGCCGTACGGGGAGGAGCCCACCGACCTGGTCGTCCGCGACGGGGTGCTGTCCACCGGGCCGGCGCCGAAGGGCGCCCAGGTGCTGGACGCGGCCGGGCTGGTCGTGCTGCCGGGCCTGGTCGACCTGCACACGCACCTGCGCGAGCCGGGCCGGGAGGACGCCGAGACCGTCGAGACCGGGTCCCGGGCGGCCGCGCAGGGCGGCTACACCGCGGTGCACGCGATGGCCAACACCGACCCGGTCGCGGACACCGCGGGCGTGGTCGAGCAGGTCTGGCGGCTGGGCCGGGAAGCCGGGCTGGTCGACGTCCGGCCGGTCGGCGCGGTCACGGTCGGGCTGGCCGGCGAGCGGCTGGCCGAGCTGGGCGCGATGGCCGACTCGGCCGCCCGGGTCCGGATCTTCTCCGACGACGGCAAGCCCGTGCACGACCCGCAGCTCATGCGCCGGGCCCTGGAGTACGTCAAGGCGTTCGACGGCGTGATCGCGCAGCACGCCGAGGAGCCGAAGCTCACGGCCGGGGCCCAGATGAACGAGGGCGTGGTCGCGGCCCGGCTCGGGCTGACCGGCTGGCCGGCCGCCGCGGAGGAGGCGATGATCGCCCGGGACGTGCTGCTGACCGCGCACGTCGGCTCCCGGCTGCACGTCTGCCACGTCTCGACCGCCGGCTCGGTGGACATCCTGCGCTGGGCCAAGGCCAAGGGCACCCGGGTCACCGCCGAGGTGACCCCGCACCACCTGCTGCTCACCGACGACCTGGCCGAGACGTACGACCCGGTCTACAAGGTCAACCCGCCGCTGCGGACGGCCGAGGACGTGGCGGCGCTCCGGGACGGCCTGGCCGACGGGACCATCGACGCGATCGCGACCGATCACGCGCCGCACGCGCTGGAGGACAAGGAGACCGAGTGGGGCGCGGCCCGCCCCGGCATGCTCGGCCTGGAGACGGCGCTGTCGGTGGCGGTGCTGGCGATGCTGGAGACCGGCCTGCTGGACTGGCGCGGGCTGGCGCTGCGGATGTCGGCGACGCCGGCCCGGATCGGCGGGCTGGCACCGTCCACTCTGGACGAGGGCGCGCCCGCCTCCTTCACGCTGGTCGACCCGGCCGCGCACTGGACCCCGGACCCGGCGGCGTCCGCGAGCCGCAGCCGCAACACCCCTTACGCCGGACGGGAACTGCCGGCCCGGGTGGTCGCGACGTTCCTGCGGGGCGAGCCCACGGTGCTCGACGGGAAGGCGGTCCGTTGAGCCGACGAGGGAGTGAGCGTCGCAGGGCACCCGGACGATGGCCCGCCCCGCGGCGGCCCGAGGAGCGCAGCGACCGACGAGGCGAACGAAGGGCAGCACAGTGAGCGCGTTGCTCGTGCTGGAGGACGGGCGGACGTTCCGCGGCGAGTCGTACGGGGCGGTGGGGGAGACCGTCGGCGAGGCCGTCTTCTCGACCGGGATGACGGGCTACCAGGAGACGCTCACCGACCCCTCGTACCACCGGCAGGTCGTGGTGATGACCGCGCCGCACGTGGGCAACACCGGCATCAACGACGAGGACGCGGAGTCCTCCCGGGTCCAGGTCGCCGGGTACGTGGTGCGCGACCCGGCCCGGGCCCCGTCCTCCTGGCGGTCCCGCCGCTCCCTGCACGAGGAGCTGGAGAACGCCGGCGTGGTCGGGGTGTCCGGTGTGGACACCCGCGCGCTGACCCGGCATCTGCGCGAGCGCGGGGCGATGCGGGTCGGGCTGTCCTCTGTGGAGTCCGATCCGGAGGCCTTGCTGGCCCGCGTCCGGGAAGCCCCGGGCATGCTCGGCGCCGACCTCGCCCACGAGGTCTCCACCCGGGAGCCGTACGTGGTCCCGGCGCAGGGGCCGAAGCGGCGGGTGGTGGCCGCGCTCGACCTCGGCATCAAGCGGATGACGCCGGCGCTGATGGCCCGGCGCGGCATCGAGACGCACGTGCTGCCGGCCTGGTCGACCGCGGCCGACCTGCTCGCGCTCGACCCGGACGGGGTGTTCGTCAGCAACGGGCCGGGCGACCCGGCCGCCACCGACGGCCCGGTCGAGGCTGTCCGGACAGTTCTGGAGGCCGGGATCCCGGTGTTCGGGATCTGCTTCGGCAACCAGATCCTGGGCCGGGCGCTGGGCTTCGGCACGTACAAGCTCCGGTACGGGCACCGTGGGATCAACCAGCCGGTGCGCGACAACGCCACCGGCCGGGTCGAGGTGACGGCGCACAACCACGGCTTCGCCGTGGACGCGCCGCCGGAGTCGGACACCGGGTTCGGCCGGGTCGTGGTCTCCCACGTGAACCTCAACGACGGCGTGGTCGAGGGGCTGGCCTGTCTGGACAGGCCGGCGTTCGGGGTCCAGTACCACCCCGAGGCGGCGGCCGGGCCGCATGATGCGGCCTACCTCTTCGACCGCTTCGAGGGGCTGATGGCCCGTGCCCAGGCGTGACGATGTGAAGCACGTCCTGGTCATCGGGTCCGGCCCGATCGTCATCGGGCAGGCCTGCGAGTTCGACTACTCCGGCACCCAGGCCTGCCGGGTGCTCAAGGCCGAGGGCCTGCGGGTCAGCCTGGTCAACTCCAACCCGGCCACGATCATGACCGACCCGGAGTTCGCCGACGCCACCTACGTCGAGCCGCTCACCCCGGAGTTCGTGGAGAAGGTCATCGCCCGGGAGCGGCCGGACGCGGTGCTGGCCACCCTCGGCGGCCAGACCGCGCTGAACATCGCGATCCAGCTGGCCGAGAACGGCGTCCTGGAGCGGTACGGCACCCGGCTCATCGGCGCCGACGTCGAGGCGATCCGGCGCGGCGAGGACCGGGAGCGGTTCAAGGAGATCGTCCGCAAGGTCGGCGGCGACGTCCCCCGCAGCGCCGTCTGCCGGACGCTGGACGAGGTGCTGGAGGCCGCCGGCGAGCTCGGCCTGCCGGTGGTGCTGCGGCCCTCGTTCACGATGGGCGGGGCTGGCTCCGGGGTGGCCCGCGACCCCGGGCGGCTGCGTGCGATGGCCGCGGCCGGGCTGGCCGCCAGCCCCGTGCACGAGGTCCTCATCGAGGAGAGCGTGCTCGGCTGGAAGGAGTTCGAGCTCGAGCTGATGCGCGACCGCAACGACAACGTCGTGGTCGTCTGCTCGATCGAGAACGTCGACCCGATGGGCGTGCACACCGGCGACTCGGTCACGGTGGCGCCGGCGATGACGCTGACCGACCGCGAGTACCAGGCCATGCGGGACCTGGCGATCGCGGTGCTGCGCGAGGTCGGCGTCGACACCGGCGGCTGCAACATCCAGTTCGCGGTGCACCCCGGGACCGGCCGGATGGTCGTCATCGAGATGAACCCGCGGGTGTCGCGGTCGTCCGCGCTGGCCTCGAAGGCGACCGGCTTCCCGATCGCCAAGATCGCGGCCAAGCTCGCGATCGGCTACACGCTGGACGAGATCCGCAACGACATCACCGGCGAGACGCCCGCGTCCTTCGAGCCGGCCCTGGACTACGTGGTGGTCAAGGTGCCGCGGTTCGCCTTCGAGAAGTTCCCGACCGCGGACCGGGAGCTGACCACGCACATGAAGAGCGTGGGCGAGGCGATGGCGATCGGCCGCAACTTCGCCGAGGCGCTGGGCAAGGCGCTGCGCTCGATGGAGACCACCGCGGCCGGCTTCTGGACGACCGCCGACCCGCCGGCCCCGGTCGAGGAGCTGCTGGCCGACCTCCGGGTGCCGACCGACGGCCGGCTCTACACCGTCGAGCGGGCGCTGCGGGCCGGCGCCACCGTGGCCGAGGTGGCCGAGGCCAGCGGCATCGACCCCTGGTTCGTCGACCAGGTCGCGATGGTGCGGGAGGTCGGCGGTGAGGTCGCGGACGCGCCGGTGCTCACCCCGGAGCTGCTGCGCCGGGCCAAGCGCTTCGGCCTGTCCGACCGGCAGGTCGCGGCGCTGCGGCCGGAGCTGGCCGGCGAGGCCGGGGTGCGGACGCTGCGGCTGCGGTGCGGGATCCGGCCGGTGTTCAAGACCGTCGACACCTGCGCGGCCGAGTTCGCCGCGAGCACGCCGTACCACTACTCGACGTACGACGAGGAGAGCGAGGTCTCGGCCCAGCCGGACCGGCCCAAGGTGCTCATCCTCGGCTCCGGGCCGAACCGGATCGGGCAGGGCATCGAGTTCGACTACTCCTGCGTGCACGCGGCGATGGCGCTGCGGGCGGCCGGCTACGAGACCGTGATGGTCAACTGCAACCCCGAGACCGTCTCCACCGACTACGACACCTCCGACCGGCTCTACTTCGAGCCGCTGACGCTCGAGGACGTGCTCGAGGTCGTGCACGCCGAGCGCGGGTCGGGGACCGTGGCCGGGGTGATCTGCACGCTCGGCGGCCAGACCCCGCTCGGGCTGGCCCAGCGGCTCAAGGACGCCGGGGTGCCGATCCTCGGCACCCAGCCCGAGGCGATCGACCTGGCCGAGGACCGGGAGGCGTTCAGCAGGGTGCTCGCCGCGGCCGGGCTGCCGGCGCCGCGGCACGGCACGGCGTCCTCCTTCGGCGAGGCCCGGGCGGTCGCGGAGGAGGTCGGCTACCCGGTCCTGGTCCGCCCCTCGTACGTGCTGGGCGGGCGGGGCATGGAGATCGTCTACGACGAGACCGCGCTGGAGTCCTACCTGGTCCGGCACCTGGCCGAGATCGGCCGGGCCGACCGGACCGAGCACCCGATCCTGGTCGACCGGTTCCTCGACGACGCCGTCGAGCTGGACGTGGATGCGCTCTACGACGGCGCCGAGCTCTACCTCGGCGGCGTGATGGAGCACATCGAGGAGGCCGGCATCCACTCCGGCGACTCGGCCTGCGCGCTGCCGCCGATCACGCTCGGCGCCACCGACATCGCCGCGGTCCGGCACGCCACCCTGGAGCTCGCGTCCCGGATCGGCGTACGCGGCCTGCTCAACGTGCAGTACGCGCTGAAGGACGGCGTGCTGTCGGTGCTGGAGGCCAACCCGCGGGCGTCCCGTACCGTGCCGTTCGTGTCCAAGGCGACCGCGGTCCCGCTGGCCAAGGCGGCCGCCCGGATCGCGCTCGGCGCCACCCTCGCGCAACTGCGGGAGGAGGGGTTGCTGCCGTCCACGGGCGACGGTGGCGACCTGCCGGCCGACGCGCCGGTGGCGGTGAAGGAGGCCGTGCTGCCGTTCCACCGCTTCCGCCGTGCGGACGGCTCCGGGGTGGACACCGTGCTCGGCCCGGAGATGCGCTCCACCGGCGAGGTGATGGGGCTGGACTCCGCGTTCGGGATGGCCTTCGCGAAGTCCCAGGCGGCCGCGTACGGGTCCTTGCCGGTGGGTGGACGGGCGTTCGTGTCGATCGCCAACCGGGACAAGAGGGCGGCGATCCTGCCGGTGATGCGGCTGGCCGACCTCGGCTTCACGATCCTGGCCACCGAGGGCACCGCGCTGACGCTGCGCCGGCACGGCGTGCCGGTCGAGGTCGTGCCGCGCTACCGGCACGGGACGCCCGAGCTGCCGGACTGCGTGCAGCGGATCCAGGACGGGGACGTGGCGCTGGTGTTCAACACACCGTGGGGTGCGGCCGGCAACTCCGGCCCGCGCCTGGACGGGTACGAGATCCGTACGGCGGCCGTCGCGGCCGGCATCCCGTGCGTGACGACGGTGCAGGGGATGACAGCCTGTGTCCAGGGGGTCGAGGCGCTGATCCGGGGCGAGCTCGGGGTCCGGTCCCTGCAGGAACTGCACGAGCAGCTGCGCAGGACAGGGGCGGCACAGTGACCGAGGTGGCCGTCCGGCGGGAGCCCGTGCAGGTCCGGGGGGAGGTGCTGACCCGGCGGCGGGTCGGCGCGTACCACCTGATCGAGATCGCGGCCGGCGGCATCGCGGAGCGGTTCCGGTCCGGCCAGTTCGTCGCGCTGTCCGTCGGCGGGCCGGTCTCGGCGCTGGTGCTGCGCCGGTCGTTCGCGGTCTACCGGGCCACCCCGGTCGGGGCGTACTCGGGGACCGTCCAGATCGTGGTCGGCGTGCACGGCCGCGGCACCGAGTGGCTGGCCGGGGTGAAGCCGGGGGAGCCGCTGGACGTGGTCGGCCCGCTGGGGACGCCGTTCCGGTTGCCGGCCACGCCCGCGGGCACCCTGCTCGTCGGCGGCGGCTACGGCTCGGCCCCGCTGTTCTCGCTGGCCGACGCGCTGCAGGCCCGCGAATGCCGGGTCGACTTCCTGCTCGGCGCCGGCACCCACGACCGGATCTTCGGCGAGCTGGAGGCCAAGCGGACCGCCGGCGCCGTCACCGTCACCACCGACGACGGGTCGTACGGGCGCAAGGGCACGGTCGCCGACGCGCTGCCGGACGAGATCGAGCGGACCGGGGCCCAGGCCGTGTACGCCTGCGGCCCGATGCCGATGCTGCGCGCGGTCGGAGCGGTCGCCGGGTCGTACGGGCTGCCGTGCCAGGTGGCCGTGGAGGAGTCGATGGCCTGCGGGATCGGGGTCTGCATGACCTGCGTGCTGCCGGTCGTGGGGGAGGACGGGGTGACCCGGATGAGCCGGTCCTGCGTGGACGGCCCGGTCTTCGATCACGAGCGGGTCCGCTGGGCCGATGTCGGCACGGTGCCCGCGGACGCGCTGGGGGCGCTGTGAGCCCCGTGAACCTCGCCGTCTCCCTCGGCTCGGCCCGGTTGCCGAACCCGGTGCTGACCGCGTCCGGCTGCGCCGCGGCCGGCCGGGAGCTGGAGCCGTTCTCCCCGGTCGCCTCGCTCGGCGCGGTGGTGACCAAGTCGGTCACGCTGCGGCCGCGGGCCGGGCGGCCGACGCCGCGGATGGCCGAGACGCCCAGCGGCATGCTCAACTCGATCGGCCTGCAGAACCCGGGCGTGGACTCGTTCCTGGCCCACGACCTGCCCTGGCTGGCCGACCACGGCGCCCGGGCGGTGGTCTCGATCGCGGGCGGCTCGGTCGCCGACTACGCCGAGCTGGCCCGGCGGCTGCGGGACGCGCCCGCCCTGGTCGCGGTCGAGGTCAACATCTCCTGCCCGAACGTGGAGAGCCGGGGTGAGGTCTTCGCCTGCGACCCGCTGGCCGCGTCCCGGGTGGTGGCCGCGGTCCGGGCGGAGACGCCGGCCGGGGTGCCGGTGCTGGCCAAGCTGTCGCCGGACGTGACCGACATCGTCGCCGTCGCCCGGGCCTGCGTGGACGCCGGCGCGGACGGGCTGACCCTGATCAACACCCTGCTGGGCCTGGTCATCGACCCGGTGACGATGCGCCCGCAGCTCGGCGGCGGCACCGGCGGGCTGTCCGGCCCGGCCATCCGGCCGGTCGCGGTGCGCTGCGTCTGGCAGGTGCACGCGGCGCTGCCGGAGGTGCCGATCCTGGGCGCGGGCGGGATCCGTACGGGCCTGGACGCGCTGCAGTTCCTGCTCGCCGGCGCGTCCGCGGTCTCGGTCGGCACGGCTGTGTTCGGCGACCCGTCCGCACCGGTCCGGGTGCTGGCCGAGCTGCAGGCGGCGCTGGCCGAGCGCGGCTTCGGCTCGGTCGCGGCGGCGGTCGGCTACGGGCACCGGGCCGCCGGGCACGAGCCGGTCGGGCCGCGGGCGCCCGAACCGGAGCCGGCGCGGCCGCCCGTGCCGGTGGTGGCCGGCTCGAAGCCGGCCTGGCGTCTGGGGGACGAGGAATGGTGAGCTTCGGCGACCGGCTGGCCGCGCTGACGGCCGAGCGCGGGCCGCTGACCGTCGGCATCGACCCGCACCTGCCGCTGCTGCGGGCCTGGGGACTTCCACCGGACGTGGACGGCCTGGAGCGGTTCGCCATGACGGTGGTCGGGGCCCTCGGTGACCGGGTCGCGGTGTTCAAGCCGCAGTCGGCGTTCTTCGAGCGGTTCGGCAGCCGCGGGATCGCGGTGCTGGAGCGGCTGCTGGCCGCGATCCGGGAGGCCGGCGCGCTGAGCCTGATCGACGTCAAGCGGGGCGACATCGGCTCGACCACGGCCGGGTACGCCGCGGCCTACCTGGACCCGGCCTCGCCGCTGGCCGCGGACGCGATGACGGCCAGCCCGTACCTGGGGTTCGGGTCGCTGCGGCCGCTGCTGGACGCCGCGTACGAGCACGGGCGCGGGGTGTTCGTGCTCGCGCTGACGTCCAACCCGGAGGGCGCGGCCGTGCAGCGGGCGCTGGCCCCGGACGGCCGTACGGTCGCGCAGACGATCCTGGACGAGGTCGCGGCGGCCAACGCGGCCGAGGGCCGGCCGCTGGGCTCGGTCGGGGTCGTGGTCGGCGCCACCGTCCGCGACCACGGGCACCGGCTGGACCACCTGCGCGGGCCGATCCTGGCCCCCGGGCTGGGCGCCCAGGGGGCCGGGGCGGGCGACCTGCCCGCGGTCTTCGGCGCGGCCCTGCCGGACGTGCTGCCGGCGGTCTCCCGGGAGCTGCTCGCGGCCGGACCGGACCCCGACGGCCTGCGGGCCGCCGCCGGCCGGCTGGCCGCCGAACTGGGCCCGAGAGGGCTGTTCCGTCGCCCGGAACCGGCCGTTGGTCGCTCATCTGGGCCTGCCACGTTGCCGGTGAGGCCTCACGCTCGCTAAGTTGCCGCCAGCCGTCCACCCCTTGTTCGAGGAGAACTCAGGTGCCCCTCCCGCCTCTCACCCCGGAGCAGCGTGCTGCCGCGCTGGAGAAAGCTGCCGCGGCCCGTAAGGCGCGGGCGGAAGTGAAGGAGCGCCTCAAGAAGAACGGGCTCTCCATCGCCGAGGTCCTCAACCAGGGCGATAACGACGACATCATCGGAAAGATGCGCGTCTCCGCCGTCCTGGAGTCGATGCCCGGCGTCGGCAAGGCCCGTGCCGCCAAGATCATGGAGCGGCTGGAGATCTCACCGACCCGCCGGGTCCGCGGTCTGGGCGCGAAGCAGCGCACGGCGCTCGAGCGTGAGTTCGGTGCTGCGGAGTCCTGAGGCCATACTCGACCCCGTGCCGCTCCGCTCTGAACCCGGGGAGACGGCCGAGGCGCGCTTGACGGTCCTGTCCGGGCCCTCGGGTGTCGGCAAGGACGCGGTGCTCGCCGCCGTCCGCCGCCGGCACCCGGAGGTCTGGGTGTCCACCTCGGTCACCACCCGCAAGCCCCGGCCGACCGAGACCGACGGGGTGGAATACCACTTCGTCACCCGGGACGAGATCGCCGCGATGATCGAGTCCGGCGAGCTGCTGGAGCACGCGGAGTACGCGGGGAACATCTACGGCACCCCGCGCGGTCCGGTGCTGCGGCGCCTCACCGAGGGCCGTCCGGCGTTCCTGGTCATCGAGCTGCAGGGCATGCGCCAGGTGCGCAAGCTGATGCCGGACGCGCAGTTCGTGTTCCTGGCGCCGCCCTCGTTCGAGGAGCTGGAGCGGCGGCTGGTCGGCCGCGGCACCGAGCCCGAGGAGGTCCGCCGGGAACGGCTGGACCAGGCCCGCATCGAGCTGGCGTCGGAGTCGGAGTTCGACTTGGCGCTGGTCAACGACTCGGTCGAGCGCGCGGCGGACGAGTTGGTATCCTTGATAGCTCATCCAGTGCCAAGCTCCAGGAAGTAGGCGCCAGTTGGCCGGCACCGTCGCAGTTCCCGAGGGCATCACCAACCCGCCCATCGACGAGCTGCTCGAGCGCACCAGCTCGAAGTACGCGCTCGTGATCTACGCGGCCAAGCGCGCGCGGCAGATCAACGCGTACTACTCCCAGCTCGGCGAGGGTCTGCTGGAGTACGTCGGCCCGTTGGTCGACACCCAGCCGCAGGAGAAGCCGCTGTCGATCGCGCTCCGCGAGATCAACGCCGGCCTCCTCACGCACGAGGCCGTCCCGGAGTAGTCCGCTCCACAGCACCACCGGCCGGTACGGGCTCTGCCCGTGCCGGCCTTTCGGCTCTCCGCCATCGTGAGCCCGGGTCGGGTTCGGCCGTCAGCGGGCACCGTCAGCACACCGCCTAGGCTGATCACGTGACTGGGACGCAACGCCCGCGGGTCGTGCTCGGGATCGCCGGCGGGATCGCCGCCTACAAGGCGGCGGAGCTGCTGCGGGAGCTGACCGAGACCGGGCACGACGTCCGGGTGGTGCCGACCGCGGGCGCGCTGCGGTTCGTCGGCGAGCCGACCTGGGCCGCGCTGTCCGGGCACCCGGTGCACACCGACGTCTGGGCCGGGGCCGAGGAGGTCCCGCACGTCCGGCTCGGGCGCGAGGCCGACCTGGTCGTGGTCGCCCCGGCCACCGCCGATCTGCTGGCCCGCGCCGCGCACGGGCTGGCCGACGACCTGCTCACCAACGTCCTGCTCACCGCCCGCTGCCCGGTCCTGCTGGCGCCGGCCATGCACACCGAGATGTGGGCGCACCCGGCCACCCGGGCCAACGTCGCCACCCTGCGCGAGCGCGGCACGATCGTGCTCGACCCGGCCGTCGGGCGGCTCACCGGCGCCGACACCGGCCGGGGCCGGCTGCCCGACCCGGAGGCGATCGCCGAGCTGGCCCGGCTGCTGGTGGACCGGCCGGACGCGCTGCCCCAGGACCTGGCCGGCCGCCGGGTGCTCGTCACCGCCGGCGGCACCCGGGAGGCGCTGGACCCGGTCCGGTTCCTCGGCAACCGCTCCAGCGGCCGCCAGGGGTACGCGCTGGCGCTCGTCGCCGCCGCCCGCGGCGCCGAGGTCACGGTGGTGGCCGCGAACGTGGCGCTGCCCGACCCGCCCGGCGTCACCGTGCTGCGGGTGACCTCCGCGGCCGAGTTGCACGACGTCACGCTGGCCGCGGCCGCGGACGAGGACGCGGTGGTGATGGCGGCCGCGGTGGCCGACTTCCGCCCGGCCATGGCCGAGTCGGCCAAGATCAAGAAGGACGCGGGGACGCCGGCGCCGGTCGAGCTCGCCCCGACCGCGGACGTGCTGGCCGACCTGCTCGCGACCCGCCGGCCCGGTCAGGTGGTGGCCGGGTTCGCGGCCGAGACCGGCGACGAGCAGACCGACTGGCTCGAGCACGGCCGGCGCAAGCTCGCCCGCAAGGGCGCCGACCTGCTGGTGGTCAACCCGGTCGGCGAGGGGCTGGCGTTCGAGCAGAAGGAGAACTCGGGCGTGGTCCTGACCGCGGACGGCACCGAGATCGAGATCCCTCGGGGTACGAAGACGAGCCTGGCCGCCACCGTGTGGGATCTGGTGGCGGCCAGGCTGAGCTAGCTACCTGGTGAGGCCGGGCTTGCCCGGGGTGAACAGCCAGGTCTGGAACAGGCCGGTCAGGTTCTGGTGCGAGACCCGCTCGGACAGCGCGATGAACTGCGCGGTGGTGCCGTGGCCGTACTGGTGCTGGGTGGCCCAGGTCTTCAGCACGGTGAAGAAGGCCCGGTCACCGATCCGGTTGCGCAGCACCTGCAGCGTCATCGACCCCCGGTCGTAGGAGGGGGTGCCGAAGATGTTCGCCGGTCCGCCCGGGTTGCCGGTCGGCGGCACCCAGAGGTCGGTGTCCGAGGCCGGCGTGGCGTACAGGGCGTTGAAGAACTGCTGCGGGGTCTTGCCGCCGGTGTGCTGGGACCAGAGCCACTCCGCGTACGTCGCGAAGCCCTCGTTCAGCCAGATGTCCTGCCACTTCGTCAGCGAGACCGAGTCGCCGAACCACTGGTGTGCGAGCTCGTGCGCGAGCGTGCTGACGTCCGGGGCGGAGTCGAAGTTGGGCTTGGTCTGGCTCTCCAGCGCGTAGCCGACGTTCGGGGCGTGGTCGACGATCGCGCCCACCGTCTCGAACGGGTACGGCCCGAAGACCGACTGCTCGAACGCGATGATCTGCGGGATCTTGTCGGTCACCGGCTTGGCCGCCGCGGCCTCCTGCGGGTCGAGCGCGACGTACACCGGGATGCGGCCGGCGGTGGTGCGGTGGACCTGGAACCTGCCGAGCGTGATCGTGGCCAGGTACGTCGCCATCGGCTTCGATTCCTGCCAGACGAACGTCGACTTCCCGGCCGCCGTCCGCTGGGACAGCAGCCGGCCGTTGCCGACCGCGGTGATCCCGGCCGGCACGGTCATCCGGACCGTGTACGCGGCCTTGTCGTTCGGCGTGTCGTTGGACGGGAACCAGCCCGGCGCGCCCTGCGGCTCGCCGACCACGAACGCGCCGTCGTTCGTGGGCACGAAGCCCTCGATCGAGTCGTCCGGGTCGGTGATGACCTTGGGGACCCCGCCGTATGCGACCGTGACGAGGAAGCCGGCGCCCTGGCGCAGCGCCCGGGCCGGGGTGATCTTCAGTTCCTGGCCGGTCCGGGCGAACGCGGCGCGCCGTCCGTCGACCGTGACCGACTTCACGGTGAACCCGCGCAGGTCGAGGTCGAAGCGGCTCAGCGCCTGGGTCGCGGTGGCCCGGATCGCAGCGGTCCCGTCCAGCCGTCGCGTCGCCGGTGTGTACTGGAGGTCGAGCCCGTACGAGCGGACGTCGTATCCTCCGTTGCCCTGTTGCGGGAAGTACGGATCACCGCCGCCAGGGGCACCCGGGGAGGGTCCGGCGGCCGGCGCCGCCCCGGCCGGTGTGGCCGCGACCAGCGCGAACACGGTCGTCGTGGCGAGCAGAGCCAGGCGGAGTCGCATGGGGCCTCCCGGTCCGGTGGGCGGCCTGTGACCGGCCCGCCGTGGGCCGGCATTTCGGCGGATGCGGGACCCCCCACGTCCGCCGGTAGACTGCCGCGCAACATCCTGTCAACGTGCAAGGTCGATCGCTAGAGGAGTGCCGTTGTCCCGGCGTCTGTTCACCTCCGAGTCCGTCACGGAGGGCCACCCCGACAAGATCGCCGACGCGATCAGCGACGCGATCCTGGACGCGCTGCTCCGCGAGGACAAGCACAGCCGGGTCGCGGTCGAGACCATGATCACCACCGGCCAGGTGCACGTGGCCGGCGAGGTGACCACGGAGGCGTACGCCGACATTCCGTCGATCGTGCGCGACACCGTGCTGGCCATCGGCTACGACTCCTCGAAGAAGGGCTTCGACGGCGCGTCCTGCGGCGTCAGCGTGTCCATCGGCTCGCAGTCGGCCGACATCGCACAGGGCGTCGACTCCTCGCACTCCTCGCGGGAGGAGGGTGAGCTCGACGAGCTCGCCAAGCAGGGTGCCGGCGACCAGGGCCTGATGTTCGGGTTCGCCTGCGACGAGACGCCCGAGCTGATGCCGCTGCCGATCGCGCTGGCGCACCGGCTGGCCCGCCGGCTGACCGCCGTACGCAAGGACGGCACCGTGCCCTACCTGCGGCCGGACGGGAAGACCCAGGTCACCATCCAGTACGACGAGGCCGGCAAGCCGGCCCGGCTGGACACCGTCGTGGTGTCCTCGCAGCACGCGGCCGACATCGACCTGAAGACGCTGCTGGAGCCGGACGTGCGCGAGCACGTGGTCGAGCCCGAGCTGGCGGCGCTGGACATCGACACCAGCGGCTACCGGCTGCTGGTCAACCCGACCGGGCGGTTCGAGATCGGCGGCCCGATGGGCGACGCCGGCCTCACCGGTCGCAAGATCATCGTGGACACCTACGGCGGGTACGCGCGGCACGGCGGCGGCGCGTTCTCCGGCAAGGACCCGTCGAAGGTCGACCGGTCCGCGGCGTACGCGATGCGCTGGGTGGCGAAGAACGTCGTCGCCGCGGGGCTCGCGTCCAAGTGCGAGGTCCAGATCGCGTACGCGATCGGCAAGGCCGAGCCGGTGGGCCTGTTCGTGGACACCTTCGGCACCGGCGCCGCGTCCGACGACAAGATCCAGGACGCGATCACCCAGGTCTTCGACCTGCGCCCGGCCGCGATCATCCGCGACCTCGACCTGCTGCGCCCGATCTACGCGCTGACCTCGGCGTACGGGCACTTCGGGCGCGAGCTGCCCGAGTTCAGCTGGGAGCGCACCGACAAGGCCGACGAGCTCAAGTCCCTCGTCCTCGGCTGAGCACCCCTGACGATCCGGCGGGCCGGCCTCCCCAGCGGGAGGCCGGCCCGTCGCGTTGTCGGCCGGTTCTGGTAGAGACGTCGCCGTGACCGGGCGGACGGGGGCGGCGGCACCGCGGCGCGCCGGGCGGCCGGAGGTGCGGGAGCCGGCCGGGGTGGAGCCGGTGGCGCGGGTGGTGGTGGATGTGCCGCTGGCGCATCTGGATCGGGTGTTCGACTACCTGGTGCCGGCCGGGCTGGACGGTTCGGTGGTGGCCGGGTCGCGGGTGCGGGTGCGGTTCGCCGGGCAGCTGGTGGACGCGATCGTGCTCTCGCGCGTGGCCGGGTCCGAGCACGAGGGCCGGCTGGCGTTCGTGGAGCGGGCGACCTCGGCCGAGCCGGTGCTGTCGCCGGCCGTCGCGGTGCTGGCCCGGGCGGTCGCGGACCGCTGGGCCGGGTCGATGATCGACGTGCTGCGGCTGGCGCTGCCGCCCCGGCACGCCCGGGTGGAGGCCGAGGCGTCGCCGGCTCCGGCCGATGCGGCGGGAGATGGCGCCCCGGCAGGGCCGCGGGCCGCTCCGGCCGGCGGTCCCGGGTCGCGGACCGCCGCGGACGCCGGCCCAGCGGGGTCGCCTGCGGGGGCGGTCGCGGGCGTCGGCGGGTGGGGGGCGTACCGGGCCGGGGCGGGGTTCGTGGGGGCGATCGCCGAGGGGCGGGCGGCGCGGGCGGTGTGGTCGGCGTTGCCGGGGGAGGACTGGGCCGCGCGGTACGCCGAGGCGGCCGCGGCGGCGCTGTCGGCG
>DASYKU010000075.1 GCA_035995165.1 Mycobacteriales bacterium | reverse complement strand
CGGCATCAAGGCGGGTCTCGGCGTGGTGCCTGCCGAGCTCGGCAACGGCTCCTGGTTCGACATGGCCGAGAACGGCCCGCTGGCCACGACCGTGGCCGACTGCGCGCTGACTCTCTCGGTGCTGGCCGGCCGCCCCGAGCTAGCGACCATCCTTGCGCCGCCGGCGTTGCGCATCGCGTGGTCGACCGTGGTGCCGATGGAGGGCGTGAGGCTCGACCCGCACTGGGAAGACGCCACCCGTCGCTCGGCGGAGCTGCTCCGGGACGCCGGGCACACCGTCGACCCTGCCGACCCGCCCTACGGCCGCACGATCGGGGTGTCGGAACTCGTGCGCTGGACGGCCGGCACCGAACTCGACGCCCGCCTCCTGCCCGACCGCTCGCAGCTGGCGCGCCGCACCTCCCGGCACGCCGGCATCGGGCGGCTGGCGCTCCGGGCGAGGCTGCCGCACGAGAAGGGCCGGCGCTCGTGGCAGGAACGCGCCGAGCGTTTCTTCGACTCTCACGACGTCCTGATCACGCCCGCCCTGGCCCGGGCCCCGGTCGAGGCCGTGGCCTGGGCGTCGCGGAGCTGGTTCGCCAACGTCTGGTCCAACAGCCAGTACGCGCCGTTCGCGGCGCCGTGGAACCTGGCCGGGTGGCCCGCGATGAGCGTGCCGGCCGGTACCGACCCGCAGGGCCAGCCTCTGGCCGTCCAGCTGGTGGCCAGGACCGGCGGCGAAGCTCAGCTGCTGTCGGTGGCCGCTCAGCTCGAGCAGCTGCGTCCGTGGTCCCGGGTGGCGCCCGACTTCGCCTGAGCGCCGTACCGGGCGCAGCGGGTCAGCGCCCCCGGGGCCGGGGTCCGTCGGGCCGATCGGAGGTGCGGCACAATCGCGTCAAACTCGGCGGGCGGAGGGTTCATGGGGCTGGTGCCGGAGCTACAGGACCTGTTGGACGCGGCGCTGCGCCGGCACGACATCCCCGGCGCGGCGGTCGGGGTCGCGCGCGGCGGCGAGCGCGCGGTTGCGGCCAGCGGCGTGCTGAACCGGAACACCGGGGTGGCGGCGACGCCGGACAGCCTGTTCCAGATCGGATCGGTGACGAAGGTCTGGACCGCGGCGCTGGTGCTGCAGCTGGTGGAGGAGGGCGCGGTCGAGCTGGACGTGGCCGTGCGGCGGTACCTGCCCCAGTTCGACCTGCCGGACGCAGCCGCGGCCGCGGCGGTCACGGTCCGGCAGCTGCTCGCGCACACCGGCGGGTTCGTCGGCGACCTGTTCGAGGACACCGGCTCCGGCGACGACGCCCTGGAGCTCTACCTGGGCGTGGTGGCCCGCGAGGCGGCGCAGGTGCACCCGCCGGGTGCGCTCATCTCGTACTGCAATTCCGGCTACAGCGTGCTCGGCGCGCTGGTCGCGAAGCTGCGCGGGACGACCTGGGAGGCGGCTCTACGCGAGCGGCTGGTGGAGCCGCTCGGGCTCGAGCAGTACGCGCTGTCGGCGGACGAGGCGATCCTGTTCCGCACCGCCGCCGGCCACACGAAGGCGCCCGGGGCGGACCTGGTCAGCGTCTTCCCGCGCTGGTCGTTGCCCCGGTCGAACGCGCCGGCCGGGTCCACCCTGTGCCTGGCCCCGGGCGGGTTGCTGTCCTTCGGCCGGATGATGCTGGCCGGCGGCGTGACCGGAGGGACCCGGCTGCTGTCCGAGGACGCGGTCGCGGCGATGCGCACCCCGCAGGTGGACGTGCCCGGCACCAGCGGACGCCGCCCGCGGCAGTGGGGCCTGGGCTTGATGCTGTTCGACTGGGGCACCCCGGTGTACGGCCACGACGGCGGCACCATCGGCCAGGAGACAACCTGGCGGGTGCTGCCCGAGCACGACCTGGTCCTCGTCGCGCTCAGCAACGGCGGCCCGCACATCAGCCTCCAGGACGACGTCCTCGCTCCGGTGCTGCGTGACCTGACCGGCGTCGAGCTGCCGCCGTACCCCACCCCGCCCGATCCGCCCGGCCCGTTCGAGGCGACCCGGCACACCGGCACCTACGCCGTTCCCGAGCAGACCTGGCACGTCTCCGCCCTGGGCGATCGCCTTCGCGTGACCATGAGCCCGAGCGCCCGCATGGCCGCGATGGGCATGACGGAGGAGACGATGGACATGGTCCCGCTCGACGGCGACACCTACATCGCCACCACCGCGCCGGACGGCGCCCACCCCACCATCACCTTCGTCGACGGCTACCTGCACGCCTCCCGCGCGATCCCACGGGTGGGCATCCCTCGGTGATCTGTGACAGGCGCAGGGAGGCCACCAGCCCCGCACCGGCGAGACCGCCCAGGGCGAAGCCGGGGACCCGCGAGCCCGATCTGCCAGGGCGGCGTCGCTCGGCGCTGCAACAGCACGATCGCGATCAGCTGCGCCGGCCAGGCGATGCTGTTGACGAGCATGATCACCAGTACGACCGCTCGCATGGTGGGTTCCCGTAGCACCGCCGGTACGCCGCTGAAGGCTCCGTCCGGTCCCGGCCGTTGAGACAGGCCATCGTCAAGCGTCGTGATGGCCCGTGCGGGAGCCGGGGACAGGACGGCCCCGGGGCTCTCCGCTGAACCGCCGGGACCTAGCTCAACTCGAGGGTGCACCCCCTGGTCTGAGCTGTCAGCTGGCCTGCCCGGGCTCGCCGACCTCACACCGTCCGCTTGATGGGTTCAGGGACACCCCGTGCCGGAGTAGCTTGCAGCCATGGCGCAGGACAGGAATGGCCGAGAGGACAACAGAGGTCAGCCGTCCGCCGACTACACCGGACAGGCAGCCGGCTGGAACGACCTGGCCGAGAAGCTGAGCGAGCTGGCCCGCTCGATGCAGGAGGAGAAGGGCCTGGAGGACACGCTCACTGCGATCGTGTACGCGGCGGCGGAGACAGTGCCGGGTGCGGACGAGGCGAGCATCTCGGCGGTCACCGACCGGCGCGAGGTGCGGACCGTAGCCGCCTCCGGCGAGCTGGCCCCCGCAGTGGACCAGGCGCAGTACGACACCGGCCAAGGTCCCTGTCTCAGCAGCCTCTACGAGCACCAGACGCTGCGGCTGTCCGACATGAAGGATTGCCCGCGGTGGCCGGACTTCGCCACCCGGGCCAGCAAGCTGGGCGTGGGGAGCATGCTGGCCGTCCAGCTGTACGTCGACGGCGACAACCTCGGCGCGCTGAACCTGCACAGCCGGCAGCCCGACGCCTTCAGCGACGAGTCCGAGCAGGTCGCCTTGATGTTCGCCGCGCACGCCGCGGTGGCGTTCGCCGGCGCGCAGGCGCAGGAGCAGATGGAGACCGCGGTCAGCCGGCGGGACCTCATCGGTCAAGCCAAGGGCATCCTGATCGAGCGCTACAAGATCAGCAGCCACGAAGCCTTCCGACTGCTCGTGGTGGCGAGCCAGACCACCAACATCAAGCTGTACGACGTCGCCGACTACCTCGTCAACAGCGGCGAACTCGCCTCGCACCACCGGTGACGAACCCATGGGTGTGCTGCAGGGATCGGTGACGTCCAGGGTGCCGCACCTCGACCGAACGGTGGTTGAGACTCTCGACGCCCGGCTCTGCCGCCTTCCCGACTCGCAACACCCATGTCCCACGGCCCGTTAAATCGGATGAACGGCGGGTAGCCCCGGTTCTCCGGTCGCGATGTCCGTCGCGGCCTTGAGGAGGACTCATGGAGCAGCAGGACGGCGCCGGCGGCGTCGCGACCGCGGCCAAGGACCAGGCCGCCCAGGTCGGTGGAACCGCGGCGCAGGCGGGCGGCCAGGTCGCCCGGACGACAAAGGACCAGGCCGCGAACGTCGTCGGCGAGGCCACCCAGCAGGCCCGCGATCTGCTCGGCGAGGCCCGTACGCAGGTGGGCGACCAGGTTGGGGCCCAGAAGGGCCGCGCCGTCGGGGGGCTGCGGTCGCTCGGTGACGAGCTGCGGCAGCTGGCCGACGAGGGCAACGGGCTGGGCGGCGAGGTGGCCCGGCAGGCGTCGACCCGGGCGCACGGGCTCGCCGACCACCTCGACCGGCACGAGCCGGGCGAGCTCGTCGACCAGGTCCGCACGTACGCGCGGCGGCATCCGGTGGCGTTCCTCACCGGAGCGGCGGTGCTGGGCGTGCTGGCCGGCCGGCTGACCCGCAACCTGGCCTCGGACGACTCCGGGCCGCAGGAGCTGACGGGCGGCTCGCCGTCCCTGGCGATCTCCGGGTCCCCTGTGGATTACGCCGGGCCGGCCGCGAACCCGCCGCAGGGCGCGAACGGGGCGTCCGGCGAGTTCAGCTCCGGCTACGCCCCGGTCTACGAGCAGCCGATCTCCGGGCAGCCGATCTTCGATGAGTCGGTCGACGAGCAGCCGCTCTACGATCAGCCGCTTTCCGAGGAGCCGGTCCACCGGCAGCCGGGGTACGCGCCGGCCGGCGGGATCCGGGCCGCCGGTGAGCCCGAGCCTGCCTTCCGGCCGGCCTCCGGCTACGAGAGCAGCACCGAGGACCCGGCGTGGCGGAACCCGTGACCGGCGGCTCGTACGCGGCCGATCCGAACGGCTACGGCCCGTCCGGACAGCCGGACGTCGCCGACAGCTCGGTCGGCCAGCTGCTGGGCAAGGTGACCACCGACCTCTCGACGCTGATGCGCAAGGAGGTGGAGCTGGCCAAGGTCGAGATCAAAGAAGAGGCCACCAAGGCCGGCAAGGCCAGCGGGATGCTCGCCGGGGCCGGCCTGGTCGGCTACCTGGTGCTGGTCTTCCTCGCCCTGGCGCTGATGTTCGCGCTGGACGCGGCGATGGCCATCGGCTGGGCGGCGCTGATCACCGCGGTGATCCTCGCGGTCGTGTCGGCGGTGCTGTTCGCGCTCGGCCGCAAGCAGTTCCAGCAGGTCAACCCCAAGCCCGAACAGACCGTCGAGACCCTGAAGGAGGACGTCCAATGGGCCAAGAATCGGAACAGCTGAGGCGCGAGATCGACCAGACCAGGCAGGAGCTCGGCACGGACGTGGACGCGCTCACGGAGAAGGTGTCACCGTCGCGCGTCGTCGGACGCCGCGTGGAGAAGACCAGGGACGCCCTCGGCGGCGTCAAGGAGAAGGTCATGGGCACCGCATCGGACGTCACGTCCTCGACCGGCGGCGGGATGTCGAACGCGGCGTCGTCCGTACAGGATGGCGTGCACAACGCCGCGTCCTCCGCGGGCGACACCGCGACGTCGGCCGCGCAGGCGGCACGCCGGCAGGCCCGGGGCAACCCGCTCGCGGCCGGCGTCGTCGCCTTCGGCCTCGGCTGGCTGGTGTCCTCGCTGCTGCCGGCCTCGCAGAAGGAGCGCGAGCTCGCGCACACGGTCAAGGACCAGGCCCAGCCGGCCGTCCAGGCCGCCGGCCAGCAGGCCGGGCAGGCGCTGACCGAGGTGAAGGACACCCTGCAGGCGCCGGCACAGCAGGCGGTCCAGTCGGTCAAGGAGACCGCGGTCGACGCAGCCGGCACCGTCAAGGACGACGCCACCTCGGCGGCCTCCGACGTCAAGGACCAGGCCCAGGACTCGGGCCAGCAGGTGCGGCAGACCGCCTCGCCCAGCTAGCCCCGTACGCCCGAGGCGTCAAGAAGCGGCGCCCGCGGTGGACGTACCTCCGGCGGTCACGCGGCGTGAGGCCTCGGGCCGGGCTTCCGCAGGTGGGTTTACCTCCCGTGGACCCGGGAATCGCGCTGGCTCGACGTACCCGGCTCCGGTGGAGGACGAGATGGCGCAGCTGATCAGGGCTGCGGCCGCGGTGACCGCCGCGGGCGCCGGCGTGCTGGCGGTCACGGTCGCCCGTACGCGGGGGCGCGGGGCGATGCCGACGCCCGCGCCGGCACCGGACGACGGCGTACGGCGCTGGCACGCGGTCACCGTCCTCGCGAAACCGGGCGAGATCGAGCCGGACCGGCTGCCGGGACCGCTGCGGTCGCCGTCCTGCACGGACTCTGGGACGGCATGAACGGCATCGCCATCCTGCTCACCGTGCTCGTCACCGGCGACAGCGGGCAGATCACCACGCTGGAACAGGGCCAGGTCCCGCAGATCAGCCAGCAGCAGGTCGAGTACTACCCGGTGTTCGACGACGGCGGACTCGTCGTCGTCACGCTGATCGGCGTCGTCCTGCTGCGGCTCGTTCTCCGGCACCGCCGGATCCGTGCCGCCGACGAGAGGAATTCCGGGTGAGGACCGGCCGCTCGACCCTGTCCGGCGGGCTGATCGGCATCGGCGTCGCCGGGTTCCTCGACGAGACGGTCTTCCACCAGCTCCTGCACTGGCACCACTTCTACGACCGGTCGACCCCGACCGCGGGCCTGGTCAGCGACGGCTTCTTCCACGCCGGCAGTTGGCTGTGCATCGTCGCCGGCCTCTTCCTGTTCGCCGACCTGCAACGCCGCCGCGCCACCGTCCCGGGACGGGTGTGGGCCGGCGGCCTGCTGGGCTGGGGCGGCTTCCAGGTCTACGACGGGCTCGTCCAGCACAAGCTCCTCGGCCTGCACCAGATCCGGTACCGCGTCGACCTCCTCCCGTACGACCTGGCCTGGAACGTCGCCGGCGGGATCGGCGTCCTGCTCGGACTGTGGCTGCTGTCCCGGCCGGTCCGGACGGCGTCGGAGCCGAGGGCGTGACCCATCCGGACGCCGGCCCGTTCTGGCTCCCGCCGCTGCCCCTGGCGGTGGCGGCGGTCGCCTATGCCTGGGCGGTCCTGCGGCTGACCCGGCGCGGCGATCGCTGGCCGCCCGGCCGCTCGCTGTGCGCGGCCGCGGGCGTCGCCGTACTGACCGCGGCGCTGCTTCCGCCGCTGGCGGACGCGACGGACTTCCCCGTCCACGTGGTGCAGCACCTGATGCTCGCCATGGTGGCCCCGCTCGCCCTGGTGCTGAGCGCCCCGGTCACCCTGGCGCTGCGCACGCTCCCGCGCGCCGGCCGCCGCGGCCTGCTCGCCGTCCTGCACCGCCCGGTCCTGCAGCTGCTCGCCTCCGCGCCGGTCGTCCTGCTGCTCGACGTCGGCGGCCTGTACGCCTACTACCTGACGCCGCTGTTCGCCGCGACCCACGATCGCCCGGTGCTGCGCGCGGCCGTCCACGCGCACATGGTCCTGGCCGGCTGCCTGCTCAGCTGGTACCTGGTCGGCACCGACCCGGCGCCGGCGCGCCGTTCGGTCCGCGGCCGCCTCGTGGTGCTGTTCGTCGCCGCCGGCAGCCACGACCTGCTGGCGAAGCTGCTGTACGCGCGCGGCCTCCCGGCGGGCGGAGGCACGCCGGAGCAGGTGCGGACCGGCGCTCAGATCATGTTCTACGGCGGCGATCTTCTCGAGATCACGCTCGTGGTCCTCCTGTTCGCCTCCTGGTACGCCCGGGGCAGCCGCTTCCTCGCGCACCAGCAGCGCAGGAGGACCACCGCGCCCGGGCGGCCGGGCCGCGTCGGTGTCTCAGCCGTCCGCGCGCAGGATGCAGAACTCGTTCCCCTCGGGGTTGGCCATGACGACGTGGGAGACCTCGCCTTGTCCGATGTGGACCCGGGTCGCACCCAGTTCTAGCGCCCGCTGCACTTCCGCGTCCTGGTCGTCGGGGATCCCGTCGACGTGCCGCTCCCAGAACGGAGCGAGGCGTCGCGGATCCGGAGTGTCCAGCACCACCCGGCCCAGTCGAACCGCCATGCCCCCGTACCAGCCGCGCCGGTCGCGGCACGCGCGAGGGCCCGAGTCGAGCGTGCGATTATCCGTCGGCCGGTCGGGTAGCCCGGGGGGCATGGGTCAGCCGAAGCAGCAGCAGGAACCGCCGGGCGTCCAGTCGGAGATGGACCCGGTGCCGGACTGCGGTGAGGACAGCTACCGCGGCTCCGGGAAGCTCACCGGCAAGGTCGCGGTGATCACCGGCGGGGACAGCGGGATCGGCCGCGCGGTCGCGATCGCGTACGCGCGGGAAGGCGCGGACGTCCTCATCGCCTACCTCAGCGAGGACTCCGACGCCCGGGACGTCGCCAAGTACGTCGAGGCGGCCGGCCGGCGGGTGGTGCTCGTACCCGGCGACCTGTCCGAGGCGCAGCACTGCCGGGACGTCATCGCCCGGGCGGTCGAGGAGTTCGGCCGGGTCGACGTGCTGGTGAGCAACGCCGCGTTCCAGATGACGCACGACTCGCTCGACGACATCCCGGACGACGAGTGGGGCTACACCTTCCGGACCAACGTCGAGGCGATGTTCCACCTGGTCAAAGCGGCGGTGCCGCACATGGCGCCGGGCTCGTCGATCATCGGCAGCTCGTCGGTGAACTCGGACATGCCCTCGCCGGCGCTCGCGCCGTACGCGGCGACGAAGGCGGCGATCGCCAACTTCACGGCCAGCCTGGCGCAACTGCTGGGACCGAAGGGGATCCGGGTCAACAGCGTGGCGCCCGGGCCGGTGTGGACGCCGCTGATCCCCTCCACGATGCCGCCGGAGAAGGTCGAGAAGTTCGGCCAGGACACCCCACTGGGACGGCCCGGGCAGCCGGCCGAGCTCGCCCCGGTCTACGTCCTGCTCGCCTCCGACGACGGCAGCTACGTCTCCGGTGCGCGGGTCGCCGTCACCGGCGGCCGGCCGGTCCTCTGAGGAGCTCCCCGCGCCGGGCGAGCGGGTGTGATCCGGCGTCGGCCGGGCAGACCGCGACCGGCCCGGCACCCGCCGGCCGCGGGGAGGACAGGACGATGACGAACACCGACGAGGGGGTGGCGACCGACGCTGCCGTGGGGCAGCTGGAGGTGGTCCATCTGTTCGAGGACGCGATGCCCACCGGTGTGACGGTCAGCCGCACCGGCCGGATCTTCGTCTGCTACCCGAAGTGGGGCGACGAGATCGCCTTCACCGTGGGTGAGCTGCGCGACGGCAAGGTGGTGGCGTACCCGAGCCAGGAGTTCAACGACAACGACGGGAACACGGACCCGGACGCGCTGGTGTCCGTGCAGAGTGTCGTGGTCGACCCGGCCGACCGGCTGTGGCTGCTGGACACCGGCAGCCCGATGTTCCGGCCCACCTCGTACGGCGGTCCCAAGCTGGTGTGCGTCGACCTGGCCACTGACCGGGTCGCGCAGACCATCCTGTTCCCGGCGGAGGTCGCGCTGCCGACGACGTACCTCAACGACGTCCGGTTCGACCTCGCCGGGCGCCGGCTCTACAGCGTCGCGACGTTGACGGGCGTCCACTTCGCCCAGCCGGCCGAGGCCACTCGGGCCCGCTGCGTCGCGTCGGTCACCGCGGCGCCGGCGCCGTTCAGCCCGACCGCTCCCATCAGCGATCCGCCGAACCAGGCGGCGATTCCCACGTCGTGCAGCGACCGGACCACCGTGTTGCTCTCAGCCATTCAAGATCTCCTCGTACGAGCCGTCTGTGCGGAGCTGACGGGTCGTGGCCGGCCGCCGTCCTGGGCGCTACAGGTCGGTGAGCCGGCGGTGGCCGGGGTGTAGGCGGGCGAGGCGCTCGCCCGGGTTCCGCGTTGGGCTGTGGTCAGGTGGGGGACGGTGGTGTCGAAGTCGGTCTGGTCCTTCGGGCGGGCGTCGGAGGCCTTGAACCGCAGGCTCGCGCCGAGGCCAGGTGCGGTCAGGCCGGCGTCAGCGGGAGGCTGTCCCCGCGGTCGAGCTGCACGATGCGGCTGGCCGGGGGTCGGCGGCCGGCTTCGGCGAGGAAGTCCGCCAGCGGTGACTTGAAGACTCCGTAGTCGTCGAAGTGGACACCCACGGCTGTGTCCGGCTGCAGCAGCTGCAGCAGGTCCACGCCCTGGCGGCCGTCCATCGTCACCGTCATCCCGAGAATCTTCGTCCCGCCCAGGTGCAGCACGCCGACGTCGATGTCGCCGTACCGGTCCCGGATCGCCCGCAGCCCGTCGTAGAACAGGGTGTCTCCCGAAAGGTAGAGCCGCAGCGGCCGACGACCCGGACCGGAGAACTCCAGCAGACTGCCCATCACCGGCGGCAGCAGCCGCTGGGCCGGACCACGGGCGTGCCGGCCGGGCAGCGCGGTGACACGCAGCGTGTTCCCGTCCCGGGTGAGCTCGGTGGATTGCCAGGTCTGCAGTGGCCGGGGCGCGAATCCCCAGCGGGTGAGCCGGCGGCCGGCCTGCGGGGTCGTCGCGACCGGGACGCCGTGGTCGAGCCCGTGCCGGGCGATCCGGTCGAAGTGGTCGCCGTGCAGGTGGGACAGCACGACCAGGTCCAGCGGCGGCAGGTCCTCCACCGCCAGCGCCGGCTCCGTGCGGCGCTTCGACCACAGCCCGCGTCCGAGGTAGGCCCGCTGGCCGCGGTGCAGGAAGTTCGGGTCGGTCAGGACGGTGAACCCGGCGTACCGGATCAGGGTCGTCGCCGTCCCGATGAACAACAACGAATCTGTCTCGTGCTCCGGGTCGGTCACTCTTCCTGTCGTGTCCGCCACCGGCCCCGGTAAACCGCCGGCCGGTCGGCGTCCACTCGATCTGTCCGCGGGGTGTCTCGCGGGACGGCTCAGGGGACCGCGGGCAGTACGGCGTTACCGGCCTCCGCTTGGTCTGCGACGGTCCCGGCGGTCGCGGAGCCTGGTGTTCTCCGCTTCCAGGTCGAGGACGAGGGCGATGCCGGCGATGTTGAGTCCGTCGTTGAGCAGTGCGCCGATCCGGCGCAGCCGGTCGAGGTCCTGTTCGCTGTAGCGGCGGGTGCCGCCGGCCGTGCGGGCCGGCTCCAGCAGGCCCCGGGATTCGTAGAGGCGCAGAGTCTGCACGCCCATGCCGACGAGCTCGGCGGCGACGGAGACCCCGTAGACCCCACGTTCGGCTGCCGGTGGCGTGCCCATGAATTTCCTCCCTGCCGGCTCTTGACCACCCTCCCGCGGCCGTTGTAAAAAATCTACAGCGCATGCCACAGATCGCAGTCTCGTGGTCGGTGGCCTCCCTGGAGCATCTCGGAGCATGGAGGTGGAACGATGCTGATGCGCACTGACCCGTTCCGTGAGCTGGACCGGTTCGCCCAGCAGGTCCTCGGCAGTCAGGGCACCGTCGCCCGGCCGTCGGTGATGCCGATGGACGCGTGGCGGGACGGTGACACGTTCCTGGTCGAGTTCGACCTTCCCGGTGTGAACGCCGACTCGATCGACATCGACGTCGAGCGCAACGTGCTGACCGTGCACGCCGAGCGGTCGGGGCCCGGCCGCGACGTCGAGCTGATCGCGTCCGAGCGGCCCCGCGGCGTCTTCAGCCGGCAGCTGATCCTCGGCGACAACCTCGACACCGACAACGTCGCCGCCCACTACGAGGGCGGAGTGCTGACGCTGCGGATCCCGGTGGCCGAGCAGGCCAAGCCGCGCAAGGTCCTCCTCAGCCACGCGGAGGACGATCAGCGGACCATCGACGCCTGAGCGGGGCCACCGATGGCCGCGACACTGGACAGTCCCGCCGGCCTCGAGGCGGACTTCATCGCGCTGATCTGCGCCGACGACGACCTCCTGCGGGCAGAGTTCGAAGAGATCGTCAGCGCCGGATGGGGACCGCCGCCGCCTCCGGCCAACGGCCCGGGCAGGCACCACGGTCCCGATCCCGCAGGGCATCCCGTCGCCACCCGCGACCGAGCGCCCGGCGACACGTCGCCGGGAGCAGGCGGCGACCGGCGGGCCAGTCAGCGCTCACCGCCGCCGGCCGTCGCCGGAAGTCTCTCGGCCTCACCGGGCACCGCACGGCCGTAACGACTGGTCCGGTACGCGGTGCTGGCCGCGCCAGCACCGCGTACCGTCCACCGGAGCAAGAGTCGAGTGGCTAGACCTGGCGGGCCGCGACGGTGTCGCTGAGACTGCCGTACTCGGCCCAGGCACCGTGGTAACAGCGGACGTCGGGCAGGCCGAGGATCTCTGTCAGAGCGAACCAGATCAACGCGCTGCGATCGTTGACGCCGCAGTAGACGACGATCTGGTCGGCCGCCTTCAGTCCGAGGTCCTCACAGATCTGTCCGATGTGGACAGTGCTCAGCAGAAGCCCGTCGCCGTCGAGGAGTTCCTCAGCCGGCAGATTGACCGCGCCCGGGATGTGGCCGGTCATGCGGTGCCGGTCGGTGGGCAGATCGTAGAGGCGTTCGGCCTGACCGGCGAACTCGCTGCGGGTGCGGCAGTCCACCAGGGCGGTGCCGGGCGGGGCGTCGACGAGGCCGCCGAGCAATTGGTCGCGGGTGGCGAGGATGTCGCGCCGGATGCCCGCCGCCCGGTATCCACTGGTGGCCGGGCGCACGTGCGCCGCCGGGGCCAGATCGCGGCCCTCGGCCGCCCAGCGCGGCACTCCGCCGTCGAGGATGCTCAGCCGCGGATGGGAGTGGTAGGCGAAGGACCAGTAAGCGGAGGCGGCGAGCAGTGGCCGGCGGCCGCCGGCGAAGACGACGTGGCTGCTCGCGCCGATTCCGAGCCGGTCGAGCGTACGGGCGAACGCGGCCTGGTCGACGACGCCGCGGCCGTCGGGCCGGTGGAGATCCACGCTCCAGTCCAGCCAGCCGGCACCGGGCAGGTACTGCCGCTCGGGACGGTCGCCGACCTGCAGCACCACGACGTCCGGGTCGTCGCGGTGCTCGGCGAGCCAGCCGGTGCTCACCAAAGGGGCTACGTCCGTCGCTGCCCGCATCGGCACGGCCGGTTCGGGACCGGTGGCGACCCGGCTGAGCCACCGGAGCACTTCGTGCCCGATCTCCGAGGCGCCGACCGCGGTGGAGATGGTGGCACCGGCGTCGGTGCCGTCGGCATCGACGAGCCGGGCCCGCAGTGTCGTCGGCGAGTCAGGCTCGGACCACACGCGCAGGAGGAGCGCCGCGCGGACATGGTCCTGCCGCCCGTCAAGACCGCCGGTCATGAGCCGCCTTCCGCGCGCCTTGGTGTCGGGTCACTATGCCGGTATCTGTCCCGGCCGTCACGACGGCGTCACCGGCGCGCCCAGCTAGGGCATGTCGGCGGGACGGCCGAGCAGATCGGCCAGCAGCGCCCGGATCGCCGGCGACGGCGGCAGCCCGAGCTCGGTCCGCAGCAGCCGGCGGAAGGTCTCGTACTGGCGCAGGGCCTCGGCCGGATTGCCCTCCGCCAGGTGCGTCGCCACGACCTGCCGGTGGGCGCTCTCCCGCAGCGGTTCGCTGCCGACGGCGAGCAGTCCGGCGTGCAGCGCCGCGCCGTAGTCGCCGGAACTGCGGTGCCGCGCGCACAGTCGCTCCAAGGCGTGCAGGCGGGTCTGCCGGTACCGCTCCCGTTCGACGACGACCCAGTCGTCGTCCCAGTCGGGCAGCAGGTCCTCCCGCAGGGCATCGGCGTCGGCGCGGACTCCGGCCCGTTCGGTCTCCCGATAGTCGACCCGTACCGCTGTGGCGAGCTGGAGCCGGTCACCGCTGGCGTCCACCAGCGGGACGCCGCCCGGACGGGGGACGCGCCACAGCGCCGAGCGCAGCCGGGCCGCGGCCTGCGGCTCGCCCGAGTCGAGCCCGAGAGTGCCCGCGACCACGCTGCGGCGGACCGCGCGGCCGGACAGGGCCAGGTACGCGAGTAGTCGCTGCGTCGCCGGCCCGACCGGCAGCGGCACGTCGGGACCGCTGAGCTCGAACGTCCCGACGAGCCGCAGGCGTACGCCGCCGGCGGCCGTGCCGAGCATCGTCATGGTCTCTCCCGGACTCGAGTACGCCCGTGCTACCCGGCTGGACGTGGTCATCACGCGGCTGCGCCACTGATCTGACCGGACAGGTGCGGTGACGCCGCGGTGACGCCGCCGCGATGGGTACTCGGCACCGTCGGACCTCCGAGCGCGGCACCGCGCGCTTGAGCCTGCGAGAGGGAGACGTCCGTGTTCCTGCACACCAAGGAACTGCAGTTCACCGCGAAGCCCGAGAAGCCCGACGCGCTGTACGCGATGAAGCTGCAGGAGCTGATCGGCGGCCAGTTCGGCGAGTTGACCGTGACGATGCAGTACCTGTTCCAGGGCTGGAACTGCCGGATGCCCGGCAAGTACAAGGACATGATCATGGACATCGCGACCGAGGAGATCGGTCACGTCGAGATGATCTGCACGATGGTGGCCCGGCTGCTGGAGGG
>DASYKU010000074.1 GCA_035995165.1 Mycobacteriales bacterium | reverse complement strand
CCTCATCGACCTCGCACCAGGATCCATCGGCGGCAGCCAGGAATACCGTGGTTGGTGGCCTGCTGGTGTCTGAGCCGCATAGCCCGAATGAGAGCGCGTCTGTGAACTTGTCAGCCCGACGTGGTCCGTGCAGGCTCGGCCGAGGGCGCTCCCGCCGCGATGAGTTCCGGTCGTGTCACGCGTCTGTTCTGGTGACCGTCGTAGGACGTCGCACGATACTGCCGGGCACGAGACACCACGGAGGACACCATGACGACCACGCCGCACGATCCGACCACCGCGCTGCCTGGCCGCCCGCCCGTGGTCGACCTGGCCACCTGGCAGGCCGCCCGTGACGAGCTTCTGGTCCGCGAGAAGGCCCACACCCGCGAGGGCGACGCCATCGCCGCGGCCCGCCGCCGGCTGCCGATGGTGGAGCTCGACGGGACGGTCGAGGTCGTCGGACCCGACGGCCCGGTCCCGTTCCTGGACCTGTTCCAGGGCCGCGACGAGCTCGTGGTCTACAAGCACATGTGGTACGACGGCGCGCCGCACCAGGGCCAGTGCGAGGGCTGCACCGTCTCGGCCTGGCACCTGAAGGACGCCGTCTACCTCAACGCCCGCGGCGTGTCCTTCGCCCTGCTGACCACGGGCCGGTGGGCCGAGGTGGCGTCCTACGTCGAGTTCATGGGGTACACCCAGCCCTGGTACTCGGTGCGTGACGTGGCCGAACCGGTCGGCGGCGAGATGGGCTACCTCACCTGCTTCCTGCGCGACGGCGACCGCACGTTCCTCACCTACGCCACGACGGGCCGGGGCAACGAGCCGGTGGAGGGGTCCCTCAGCCTGCTCGACATGACGCCCTACGGCCGCGGCGAGGCGTGGGAGGACAACCCCGAGGGCTGGCCGGTGATCGGCCACGTCCGCGAGGGGTACCCGGGCCAGGGCGGCCAGGCCTGCTGGTACTGGCGCTCGGACGCCGACGGCGTCCCCTCCTGGGGCCCGACCAGCCGGCCGGTGCCGCAGTGGACCCGCCCCCGGCGCGACCCCGGTGGAGACCCTCGGCCGGCAGGGCGGGCACTGACCGACTTCTCTACGGCATCGCCGTCGCGATCCGCTCGACGGCGTCGAGCAGGATCGGGCGGGGGAGCGCGAAGTTGAGGCGACCGAAACCGCGACCGGCGTCCCCGCAGAGCGCGCCGTCGGTCATCGCCACGCCCGCCTTCTCCAGGAAGTACGGAGCGGGCTCGGCCGGCCCGGTGCCGCGGAAGTCCAGCCAGCCCAGGTACGTCCCCTCCGGCGGCCGGTAGCCGACCCCGGGCAGCAGCTCGGCCACGTGGTCGGCCAGCAGCAGCCGGTTGCCGTCCAGATAGGACAGCACGTCGGCCAGCCAGGGGCCGCCCTCCGCGTACGCGGCCGTGTTGGCGATGACGCCCAGGTTGGCCGCGCCGTGCTCGGCCAGCAGCCCGATCCGGGTCCAGACCTCCCGGTCCGCGTCGTTGCTCAGCACCACCTGCGCGCACTTGAGCCCGGGCAGGTTCCAGGCCTTCGACGCCGAGGTCGCGGTCAGCGTGTGCCCGGCGGTGACCGGCGACAGCGACGCGTACGGCACGTGCCGGCCGCCGGGGAAGACGAGCGGCGCGTGGATCTCGTCGGAGAACACCCGCCCGCCGTGCCGGTCGACCACCGCGGCGATCGCGAGCATCTCCTCCGGCGTGAGCACGCGCCCGACCGGGTTGTGCGGGTTGCAGAGGATGAGCAGGTTCGCGCCGGCGGCGAAGGCGGCGTCCAGCGCGTCCAGGTCGTAGCCGAGCTCCGGCGTCAGCGGGACCTGGACCACCGCCCGGCCGAGCGCCGGCGGCACCGAGACGAACGGCATGTACGCCGGGGTCGGCAGCACCACCGGCGACCCCGGCGTACTGAAGTGCTCGATCGCGATCGTCAGCCCGGCGACCACGTCCGCGACCGGCCGGACGTCCGCGGGCGCCACCTCCCAGCCGTACCGGTCCGCGCTCCAGGACGCGTACGCCGCGGACATGGCCGCGGACAATGCCGGCGGCAGGTAGCCGAAGGTGGCCGCGTCGACGGCCTCGTGCAGCGCCCGGGTGATCGGCGGCGCGGTGCCGAAGTCCATCTCGGCCACGAACGCGCCGATCGCGTCCGGGTACATCGACCACTTGACCCCGCCCGCCCGGCGCAGCGTCCCGACGTCGATCCGGTCGAACTCAGCGGCAGTCATGGATCCATTCTCCGTCCGCCCGTTACGGGCGGATCACGACTCCCCGCGCGGCCGATGTCCGGCCTACCGTGACGGGAATGCAGGTGATCACCGCCGACCTCGTCCTGGCCGGAGCGGGGCTCGACCCGATCGACCACGGCGCCGTGCTCGTCGACGGCGCCACGATCGCCTGGGTCGGCCGGCAGGCGGACCTCGCGCCGGACCGGTCCCCCGCGGACACGCCGACCGTCGCCCTCGGCCCGGTCACGGTGCTGCCCGGCCTGATCGACTGCCACGTGCACCTCGCCTTCGACGGCGGCACCGGCCCGGTGGCCCGGATGCGGGCCGAGAACGACGCCCGCCAGGTCGCGCTCATGCTGCGCAGCGCCCGGCAGCTGCTCTCGGTCGGCGTCACCACTGCCCGCGACCTCGGTTCCCGCGACTACCTCGGGGTAGACGTCCGGGAGGCCATCGCCGACGGCACCGTACGGGGACCGCGGCTGCTGACCGCGGGCGCGCCGCTGACCGTGACCGGCGGGCACTGCTGGTTCATGGGCGCGGAGGCCGACACCGAGGACGAGATCCGCCGGCTGGTCCGCCGCCACCACAAGAACGGCGTCGACCTGATCAAGGTCATGTCCACCGGCGGCTTCATGACCGAGGGGTCGGCGCCCTGGTTCGCGCAGTTCGAGACGGCCCAGCTGCGGGCGATCGTGGACGAGGCACACCGCGTCGGCAAGCGGGTCGCCGCGCACGCGCACGGGGTGGTCGGCATCGAACGGGCCCTGGACGCCGGCGTGGACACGCTGGAGCACTGCTCGTTCGTGCACCCCGACGGCCGGCACGCGGTGGTACCGGAGCTGGCCGACCGGATCGCCGCCTCCGAGGCGTACGTGTCCCCGACCTGGAACCTGCGGCTGCCGGACTTCCAGGAGTGGTTCCCGGAGCGCGAGTACCCACTGGCCGAGCTCCACCGGCGCGGCGCCAGGATCGTCGCCAGCACCGACGCCGGCATCGACCTCGTCCCGCACCACGGCTTCGTCGGCTCGCTGGAGGCCATGCACGCGTCCGGAATGCCGACGGCTGAGGTGCTCACCGCCGCGACCACCCGGGCCGCCGCCGCGCTCGGCCTGACCGGGACGACCGGCGCGCTGACCGCCGGGCTGGCCGCCGACCTGATCGCGGTCGGCGGCGATCCCCGGACGGACCTGGCCGCCCTGCACGACCTGCGGCTGGTGCTGGCCGCGGGCGTGCCGTTCGAGCCGGACCCGCTGCCCGAGATCAGGCCCCTGACCCGGGCCGACATCCCCGCCTTCGCCCTGGTCGACGGGCCGACCGAAGGCGCACCCCGACTCAGATCGTCGTGACCAGGCCGCCGTCGATGACGTGGTCGCTGCCGGTCACGTTGGCGGTCCGGGCGCTGGCCAGGACGAGGACCAGGTCGGCGACCTCCTCGGGCCGGGTGAACCGGCCGGTCACCATCCCGCTCGCGGCGGCCTTGGCGACGTCCTCCGGCCGCAGCCCGGTGCTGCGCCCGACCCGGGCCGCGACGCCGTCCGCGCCCAGCCAGAGATCGGTCGCGACCGGCCCCGGGTCGACGTTGTTGACCCGGATCCCGCGCCCGCCGAACTCCTTCGACACCGACTTGGCCACGTTCACCAGCGCCGCCTTGGACGCCGAGTAGTCGATCACCGCCGGGTCCGGCAGCCGGGCGTTGACCGAGGCCACGTTGACGATCGCGCCGCCGCCGGCCGCCAGCATCGGCGGGATCGCCGCCCGCATCGCCCGGACCGCGGCCATCAGGTTGAGGTTCCAGGTCGCCGACCACATCGCGTCGTCGACCGCGAGGAACCCGTCCAGCCGGGACGGCGCGATGCCGACGTTGTTGACCAGCACGTCGACCCGGTCGCCGGCCCGCGCGACCAGCTCGGCCGGGCCGTCCGGGGTGGCCAGGTCGACCGCGATCGCGTCGGCGACGGCGGCCAGCTCCGGGGTCACCGTCCGCGACCCGGCGACGACCTTCGCCCCCTCGCCCGCGAACGCCCGGGCGATCGCCAGCCCGATGCCCTTGCCGGCCCCGGTCACCACGACCACCTTGCCGGTCAGCTCGAGATCCATCTCGCTCCCTCAGTCACGCGGAGCGTACGGGTCAGGCCGCGGCGACGGCGGCCGCGATCGCGGTGTCGCCGCTCACCAGCTCCAGCGTCCGGCCCGCGGTGCGCGGCTCGTCCAGCAGCGCGACCAGGACGGCGGCCACGTCGTCGCGCGGCACCCGGCCGGGCTCGACGTGCGGCTCCAGCCGGACCAGCCCGGTGGCCGGGTCGTTCGTGAGGCCGCCCGGGCGCAGGATCGTCCAGTCCAGGTCCCGCCCCCGCAGGTCCTGCTCGGCCGCCGCCTTCGCCCGCAGGTACACCGAGAACACCTCGTCGTCGGCCGGTGCTGCGTCGACCCCCATCGCCGAGACCTGCAGGTAGCGCCGGACCCCGGCCGCGGTGGCCGCGTCGGCCAGCAGCGCGGCCGCGCCCCGGTCGACGGTGTCCTTGCGCCCGACCCCGCTGCCCGGCCCGGCGCCCGCCGCGAACACCACCGCGTCCGCGCCCCGGACCGTCTCGGCCAGCGCCGCCGCGTCCACCGCCTCCAGGTCCGCGGTGACCGGCTCGGCCCCGGCCGCGACCACGTCGGCCGCGTGCGCGGGGTTGCGGATGAGGCCGGCCACGGAGTCGCCGCGGTCGGTGAGCCGGCGGGACAGGAGCAGGGCGATCTGGCCGTGGCCACCGGCGATGACGATGCGCATGAGCCCGTCCTACCGCAATACGATGTCCCGACAACCGCAGCGAGGGGGTTCGGCATGGGCCGGTACGCCGAGGAGTTCCGCCGCAGCCAGACCGATCCCGAGGGCTACTGGCGCGACGCCGCGGCCGGGATCGACTGGTTCACCCCGCCGGAGCGGATCCTCGACGAGGCCAACGCGCCGCTCTACCGCTGGTTCCCGGACGCGACGCTGAACACCTGCTTCAACGCGGTCGACCGGCACGTCGTGAACGGCCGCGGCGACCAGCTCGCGCTCATCTACGACAGCCCGGTCACCGGCGTCGTGCAGCGCTTCACGTACTCGGAGCTGCTGGAGCGGGTGGCCAAGGCGGCCGGCGCGCTGCGGGAGCTCGGCGTGGAGAAGGGCGACCGGGTCGTCATCTACATGCCGATGATGCCCGAGGCCGTGTTCGCGATGCTGGCCTGCGCGCGGCTCGGCGCCGTGCACTCGGTGGTCTTCGGCGGGTTCGCGGCGGCCGAGCTGGCCACCCGGATCAGCGACGCGCAGCCCAAGGTGATCGTCTCGGCGTCCTGCGGGATCGAGGTCTCGCGGGTCATCGCGTACAAGCCCCTGCTGGACCGGGCGATCGACCTGTCGGACCACAAGCCGGACTACTGCCTGATCGTGCAGCGACCGCAGGAGGCGGCGGTCCTCGCGCTCGGCCGGGACGTCGACTGGGACGCCGCCGTGGCCGCGGCCCGGCCGGCCGAGTGCGTCGAGGTCGCCGCGACCGACCCGCTTTACATCCTCTACACCTCCGGCACGACCGGGAAGCCGAAGGGCGTCGTCCGCGACAACGGCGGGCACGCGGTGGCCCTGCACTGGACGATGAAGGCCGTCTACGGCGTGGATCCGGGCGAGGTGTTCTGGACCGCCAGCGACGTCGGCTGGGTCGTCGGCCACTCCTACATCGTCTACGCGCCGCTGCTGGCCGGCTGCACCACCATCCTGTACGAGGGCAAGCCGGTCGGCACCCCCGACGCCGGCGCGTTCTGGCGGGTGGTCGCCGACCACCGGGTGAAGGTGCTGTTCACGGCGCCGACCGCGTTCCGGGCGATCCGCAAGGAGGACCCCTCCGGTTCCCATCTGAGCAAGTACGACATCTCCTCGCTGCGGGCGCTGTACCTCGCCGGCGAGCGGCTGGACCCGGACACCTGGCGATGGGCGGGGGAGCTGCTCGGCATCCCGGTCGTGGACCACTGGTGGCAGACCGAGACCGGCTGGCCGGTCGCGGCGAACCCGCTCGGGCTGGAGGCGTTGCCGTCCAAGGCCGGCTCGCCGACCGTGCCGATGCCGGGCTGGGACGTCCAGGTCCTCGACCCGTCCGGCGCCCCGCTCGACCCGGACGTCGACGGCGCGCTGGTGGTCAAGCTGCCGTTGCCGCCGGGCGCGCTGCCGACGCTCTGGCGCGACGACGAGCGGTTCGTGTCCTCCTATCTCACCCGCTACCCCGGCTACTACCTGTCCGGGGACGGTGGCCATCTGGACACCGACGGCTATCTGTACGTGATGGGCCGGATGGACGACGTGATCAACGTCGCCGGGCACCGGCTGTCCACCGGCGCGATGGAGGAGGTGCTGGCCGGGCACGCCGCGGTCGCCGAGTGCGCGGTGATCGGGGTGGCCGACGCGTTGAAGGGTCAGGTCCCGCGCGGTTTCGTGGTGCTCAAGGCCGGGGTCGACACGGATCCCGCCGTCGTCTCGGCCGAGCTGGTGCAGCGGGTCCGGGACGAGATCGGGGCGGTCGCGGCGCTGCGCCGGGTCGACGTCGTGCCGGCGCTGCCGAAGACCCGCTCGGGCAAGATCCTGCGGGGCTCGATGCGGGCCATCGCCGACGGGGTGGAGCAGCCGGTGCCGTCCACCATCGAGGACCCGGGCGTGCTGGACGCGCTGCGCCCGACGCTGACGTCCTAGTCGTCCGTCCTAGTCGTCCTTCTTGTTCGTCCGCCGGTACTGCTGGATCAGGTAGACCAGTAGCGCGATCGTGGCGGCGATGAAGGCCAGCTGGAACAGGAGGTCCACGTCGTCACCGCTTCCGGGCCGGGACCTCGAACTCCTCGCAGACCGCCCGCCAGACCTGCTTGGCCGACTGGCCGGCCTCCAGCGCCTGGTCGACGGTCCGGCCGCCCAGCGACTGCAGGACGTGGTCGTGCGCGACGGAGCGGGCGTAGCCCTCCCCGAAGTGGTCTTCCATCCGTACCCAGAACTCCGACAGGCGCACGGCGAACAGGGTAGGTGGATGCTCCGGGCGCGGCGTGTCGGGGCCATCATCGAACAGGTGTTCGGCTAGCTTGTCCACAGCGCCGGTCGTGATCCACAGATCGGCACTCGAGTACGGAAAACGTCAGGGGTCGGCTCTAGCGTCTACGGCGATGACAGGCCGACGAACGACTACGAAGGTGGACCCGATGCCAGCACTTGACCGCGACAAGGCGCTCGACGTCGCGCTCGCCCAGATCGACAAGCAGTACGGCAAGGGTTCGGTGATGCGCCTCGGCGACGAGACGCGCGTCCCGATCCAGGTCATCCCGACCGGGTCCATCGCCCTCGACATCGCGCTCGGCATCGGGGGGCTGCCCCGCGGCCGGGTCGTCGAGATCTACGGCCCGGAGTCCTCCGGCAAGACGACCGTCGCGCTGCACGCGGTGGCCAACGCGCAGGCGGCCGGCGGGATCGCGGCGTTCATCGACGCGGAACACGCGCTGGACCCGGACTACGCGAAGGCCCTCGGGGTGGACACCGACGCGCTGCTGGTCTCCCAGCCCGACACCGGTGAGCAGGCGCTGGAGATCGCGGACATGCTGATCCGGTCCGGCGCGCTGGACGTCATCGTCATCGACTCGGTCGCGGCGCTGGTGCCCCGGGCCGAGATCGAGGGCGAGATGGGCGACAGCCACGTCGGCCTGCAGGCCCGGCTGATGAGCCAGGCGCTGCGGAAGATCACCGGCGCGCTGAGCAACTCCGGCACGACCGCGATCTTCATCAACCAGCTGCGCGAGAAGATCGGCGTGATGTTCGGATCGCCGGAGACCACGACCGGCGGCAAGGCGCTGAAGTTCTACGCGTCGGTCCGCATCGATGTGCGCCGGATCGAGACGCTCAAGGACGGCAGCGACGCGGTCGGCAACCGGACCCGGGCCAAGGTCGTGAAGAACAAGGTGGCCCCGCCGTTCAAGCAGGCCGAGTTCGACATCGTGTACGGGGTCGGCATCAGCCGGGAGGGCTCGCTGATCGACGTCGGTGTCGACCAGTCGATCGTGCGCAAGTCCGGCGCCTGGTACACGTACGAGGGCGACCAGCTCGGCCAGGGCAAGGAGAACGCGCGCGGCTTCCTGCGCGACAACCCCGACCTGGCCGACGAGATCGAGAAGAAGATCAAGGAAAAGCTGAACATCGGGGCGAAGCTCGACGAGGACGCGGTCGTCCCCGCCCCGGTCGACTTCTAGGCGGTGCGCTCGAACGACGACCCGGGCGCCGACTCCCGAGCCGGCGCCCGGCTCACCCTCTGGTCGTATGACGGAGGCTGGACCTCGACCCCCTCCGGCCCCGAGCCGGCCGGCGGGCGTGCCGACACCGGCCGGCGCCCGGCTGGTAGCGACTTCCTCCCGGGAGGGCTCGGCGCCGGGGACGACGGAGCCGTCGTCCCCGGCACCGCGCCCGGGAACGACGATGGTGAACCAGAGCGGCGTCCTACTCGACGCAGCCG
>DASYKU010000073.1 GCA_035995165.1 Mycobacteriales bacterium | reverse complement strand
GCGCTGGTCGACAGCTCCGGCGCGGTCGTCGGCATCAACTCCGCGATCGCCACGCTGAGTTCGGGCGCCGGCCAGTCCGGCAGCATCGGGCTCGGCTTCGCGATCCCGATCAACGAGGCCCGGGCGATCGCCCAGCAGCTGATCCGGACCGGCAAGGTCCAGCACGCCACGCTCGGCGTCACCGCCCGGTCGGTCACCGACGGGGCCCGCGACGGCGCGCTGGTGGAGTCGGTCGCGGCCGGCAGCGCGGCCGCGAACGCCGGGATCAAGGCCGGCGACGTCATCACCCGCGTCGCCGACCGGCTGGTCGGCAGCTCCGACGACCTCACCGTCCAGGTCCGCGGTCACAAGGTCGGCGAGAAGGTCCAGCTGACCTACGTCCGGGGCGGCCGTACGGCCAAGGCCACCGCAACACTGCAGGGAGACTGACCCCTAAAGGTGGGGGAGACGGCGGCGGGGACGGATTTCCGGGTTAGGCTGGATCCGTGTTCGGCAGCCTGGGGTGGCCCGAGATGCTCACCCTCCTCGTGGTGGCGTTGTTGATCTTCGGCCCCGACAAGCTCCCGTCGGTGGCCAAGGACGCCGCGCAGATGCTGCGTACGGTCCGGAACCTGGCGAAGGACGCGCGCAGCCAGCTGAAGACGGAGCTGGGCCCGGAGTTCACCGACTTCGACCTCGACTCGCTCAACCCGCGCAGCTTCGTGCGGAAGAACCTCTTCGACGATGACGACGAGCAGCCGTCGAACGGCCAGCGCCCGCAGCGGCCGGCCTCCCGGGTGAACGGCGAACAGGCGCCGTACGACCCGGACACCATCTAGCGCACCCCTCCTGAGCTGGGCTCTTAACGTCCGTACAGGTCGTTGAGGCATCCTGGGACGTCGTCCGCGCGGCTTCCGCCGGGGTAGGTGACGACGATGAGGGGGACGAGCGGATGGTTCGGCGCCGAGTCCGCGGCGTGGTGGGTCTGATCGTGCTGACGCTGGCAGCGGCGCTGGTGGTGGCGGGAATCGCGCTGCCCGGCGTACTGCTGGTGGGATCGGCCACGACGACGGTGGCCCAGTCGGTCCGATCGCTGCCCGACGGCATCGATCCGGGCAACCCGGCCCAGCCGTCGAAGATCTACGCGGCCGACGGCACGACGCAGATCGCGACGTTCTACAGCGAGTACCGCAAGTCGGTGCGGCTGGACCAGATCTCGCCGGTCATGCAGCAGGCGATCGTCGCGGCCGAGGACCGCCGGTTCTTCGAGCACGGCGCGATCGACACCAAGGGCGTCCTGCGGGCCGCGGCCGCGAACCTGCGCGACGGCGGCGTGGACCAGGGCGCGTCGACGCTGACCATGCAGTACGTCCGCAACGTGCTCAAGAGCGACCAGAGCGTCAGCGCGGCCGAGCGCAAGGCCGCGACCTCCGACACGCTGTCCCGCAAGCTGCAGGAGGTGCGGTACGCGGCCCAACTCGAGCACACCCAGACCAAGCAGCAGATCCTCACCGCGTACCTGAACATCGCCTACTTCGGCGCCGGTGCGTACGGGATCGACGCGGCCGCGCAGCGCTACTTCTCCACCACCGCCGCGAAGCTCACGCTGTCGCAGGCGGCGCTGCTGGCCGGGCTGGTGCAGTCGCCGGACGCGTACAACCCGATCGCGCACAACACCAGGTCCGCGCTGAGCCGGCGCGCGTACGTGCTGGACTCGATGAAGACGATGGGCGCGATCACCGCCGCCCAGGCCAAGGCCGCGACCGCCGCGAAGATCGGGCTGATCCCGAAGGAGTTCCCGACCTCGGGCTGCACCGGCGTCCCGAGCGGGCACGACGACTGGGGCTTCTTCTGCGACTACTTCCTGCGCTGGTGGGATCAGCAGGCCGCGTTCGGCAAGTCCAGCGCGCAGCGTGAGGCCAAGCTCAAGACCGGCGGCTACAAGATCGTCACCTCGATGAACACGGCCGCGCAGGCGACCGCGGTGCAGCAGTCCCTGGCCGTGTACGGCTACGACAACCCCAAGGCGCTGCCGATCGCGGTGGTCCAGCCCGGCACCGGACGGGTGCTGGCGATGGCGGTGAACCGGCACTTCGGGATCCCGACCAAGAGCAACCCGGACCCGTCGATCACGGTCGCGCCGCTGATCTCCGGCGGCGGCGGGCTCAGCGGCTACCAGGCCGGCTCGACGTTCAAGATGTTCACGCTGCTGGCCGCGGTCGAGAGCGGGCTGCCGCTGAACACGGTGTTCGACGCGCCGTCGCAGCTGACGACCCACTGGCCGACGTACGACGGCACCGGCTGCAACGGGTTCTACTGCCCGAGCAACGAGAGCCCGTCCTTCATGGACGGCCCGCGCTCGATGTGGGACGGCTTCGGCCGTTCGGTGAACACCTACTTCGTGCACCTCGAGGAGCAGATCGGGGCGGACAAGGCCGTCGCGATGGCGCAGCGGCTCGGGATCACGTTCACCGCCCCGAGCGACCAGCGGCAGGTCAAGGACGCGGTCGACTGGGGTTCGTTCACCCTCGGGGTGGCCGACACGACCCCGCTGGAGCTGGCCGAGGCGTACGCGACGCTCGGCGCGAACGGCGTGCACTGCTCGGCCCTGCCGGTGGTCTCGGTGACCGGCCTGAACGGCAAGAAGGTCGCCGGCGTGGCCGACCCGCAGTGCAAGGCGGTGATCTCCCCGGAGGTCGCCCGGGCCGGTGTCGACGCGGCCCGCTGCCCGGTCGGCCAGCAGTCGGTCTACGGCCGCTGCAACGGCGGCACCGCGACCGCGGTGAGCGGGATCGTCGGCCGGCCGGTCGCCGGCAAGACCGGGTCCTCGCAGGGCAACGTCACCGAGACCTTCGTCGGCATCACCCCGCAGGTCGCGGCGGCCGGGATCGCGGCCAACCCGGCCGACCCGACCGACGCGGTCGGCTCCGGGGTGTCCTCCTCGGTCGACTCGGCGGTGGCGAACACGATCGCGGTCGCGCTGCAGGGGCTGCCGGTGCAGGAGTTCACCCCGCCGTCGGTGCAGACCGCGTTCGGGTCGGGCGGGATCACCGCGCCGCCGACGAACACCAACCCGACCCCGGGCACCGGCAACGGGGGCCAGGGCGGTCAGGGCAACGGCGGTCAGGGCAACGGCGGCGGCAACAACGGCGGGAACAACGGCGGCGGGAACGGCGGCCAGGGCGGTGGCACCAACGGGGGCGGTCAGCAGACCGGCGCCCCGGCCACCGGCGCCCCCGCCACCGGAGGCACGACCGGCGGAACCGGCTAGGTCCCGCCCCGGGACTAGCGGCCGGCGGGGCTGAGGCCGAGCTGGAGACCGGCGAGCCCGCGCTGCCGGGCCGCGAGCTTGTCGGCGAGCTTCCCGAGCTCCACCGCCGCCGGCGAGTCCGGTGCCGACGACACGATCGGCACGCCGGCGTCCCCGCCCTCGCGCAACCGCTGGTCGATCGGCACCTGTCCGAGCAGCGGCACGGTCGTGCCGGTCAGCGTGGACAGCGACGCGGCCACGGCCGCCCCGCCCCCGGAGCCGAACAGCTCGACCCGGGACCCGTCCGGCTGCTCCCACCAGGACATGTTCTCGACCACGCCGACGATCTGCTGGTGCGTCTGCAGCGCGAGCGACCCGGCCCGCTCGGCCACCTCCTGCGCGGCCAGCTGCGGGGTGGTCACCACCAGCAGCTCCGCCGACGGCACCAGCTGGGCGATGGAGATCGCGATGTCGCCGGTGCCCGGCGGCAGGTCGAGCAGCAGCACGTCCAGGTCGCCCCAGTACACGTCGGCCAGGAACTGCTGCAGCGCGCGGTGCAGCATCGGCCCGCGCCAGACCACCGCGGTGTTGCCCGGGGTGAACATGCCGATCGAGATCACCCGGACGCCCATCGCCGAGGGCGGCAGGATCATCTGGTCCACCTGCGTCGGCCGCCCGGTCACACCGAGCATCCGCGGCACGCTGTGCCCGTAGATGTCGGCGTCCACGACGCCGACCGAGCGTCCCCGGGCGGCCAGCGCGACCGCGAGGTTGACCGTCAGTGAGGACTTGCCGACACCGCCCTTGCCCGAGGCCACCGCGTACACCCGGGTCAGGGAACCGGGCTTGGCGAACGGGATCTCGTTCTCGACCCGGCCGGGGCCCCGCAGCAGCTCCTGCAGCGACTTGCGCTGCTGCTCGCTCATCACGTCCATCTCCACCCGGACGCCGGTCACGCCGTCGAGCGGGGCGACCGCGGCGGTGACGTCGCGGGTGATCGTGTCGCGCAGCGGACAGCCCGAGACCGTGAGGTAGATGCCCACCGTCACCGTGCCGCCTGGATCGATCCGGACGTCCTTGACCATGCCGAGCTCGGTGACGGGACGGCGGATCTCGGGGTCGTTGACCGCGGCGAGCGCGGCGGTGACCTGTTCCTTCGTGACCACGAGTACCAGCGTACGCAGCGCCGAAGTTTGCCTATGGACCTACCATGAACGGGTGCGCCCCGCTCTCTCTGCTCGCGAGCTGTCCGTCTGGCGGACATTCCTGCGCGCGCACGCGAGCATCACCCGTCAGATGGAGCACGATCTCGCCGAGCAGCACATGCTGCCGCTCCCCTCGTACGACGTGTTGCTGCAGCTCGCGGAGAGCCCGCAGCGCCGGCTGCGGATGACCGACCTGGCCGACCGGGTGCTGCTGTCCCGGTCCGGGCTGACCCGGCTGGTCGACCGGCTGTCCAAGGAGGGCCTGGTCGCCCGGGAGTCCTGCCCGTCCGACGCGCGCGGCACGTTCACCGTGATCACGGACAAGGGCCTGGCCCGGTTGCGGGAGGCCGCGCCGACCCACCTGGCCGGCATCCAGGAGCATGTGACCAGCCGGCTGAGCCCGGCCGAGCTGGACCAGTTCGGCCGGCTGCTGCGCAAGCTGCTGCCGGAGGCCGACGCGGTCCCGCTCGGCGGCTGCGCCCCGTCCGAGGACGCCGACCAGGCCGCGGCCGGCTAGCGCTCGACCTCTTTCCGCAGCAGCTCCAGGTGGTGGGACAGCTCCGAGCGCATGAAGTCGCGGGTGGCGACCTCGCCGAGCGCGATCCGGACCGCGGCCAGTTCCCGGGCCAGGTACTCGATGTCCTCCCGGGTCCGCTCGGTCCGGTTGCGGTCGTCGTCGAGGTTGACCCGGTCCCGGTCGGTCTGGCGGTTCTGCGCGAGCAGGATCAGCGGCGCCGCGTAGGCGGCCTGCAGCGACAGCGCCAGCGTCAGGAAGATGAACGGGAACTCGTCGAAGCGCAGCGAGGGTGGCAGCACCGCGTTCCAGGCGATCCAGCCGATCACCACGATCGTCTGCAGCACCAGGAAGCGAGCGGTGCCGATGAACCGGGCGATCGTCTCGGCGAACCGGCCGAACGCCTCGGTGTCGTAGCGGGGCCCGGTCCGGCGGGCGCCCTTGGGCTGGTCCAGCCGCGGCTCAGCCATCGACGTCCCGCTCCCGCCAGTCCTCCGGCAGCAGGTGGTCCAGCACGTCGTCCACGGTGACCGCGCCGACGAGCCGGTCGGTCTCGTCCACCACGGCCGCCGCCACCAGGTCGTACGTGGCCAGGTAGCGGGTCACCCGGGCCAGCTCGGTCTCCGGCCGCAGCGGCTCCAGATCGTCGTCGACGACGCCGCTGACCAGCGCGGACGGCGGCTCCCGGAGTAGCCGCTGGACGTGCGCGACGCCGAGGTAGCGGCCGGTCGGGGTCTGCGACGGCGGCCGGCAGACGTACACCTGGGTGGCCAGCGCCGCGCTGACGTCCGGGTTGCGGACCCGGGCCAGCGCCTCGGCGATCGTCGCGTCCGGGGACAGGATGATCGGTTCCGAGGTCATCAGGCCGCCGGCGGTGTCGTCGCTGTAGCGCAGCAGCCGCCGGACCGGCGCGGCCTCGCCCGGCTCCATCAGCTGGATCAGCCGCTCCCGCTCGGCGTCGGGCAGCTCGTTGAGCAGGTCGGCGGCGTCGTCCGGGTCCATCTCCTCCAGCACGTCCGCGGCCCGCTCGTCGGCCAGCGAGGCGAGGATCTTGACCTGCGCGTCCTCAGGCAGCTCGCCGAGCACGTCGGCCAGGCGCCCGTCGTCCAGAGCGGCCGCGATCTCGTGCCGGCGCTTGGGCGAGAGGTCCTGCAGCATGCTGGCCAGGTCCGCGGGCCGGGCCGTGGACAGCACGTCCAGCAGCGCGTCGGCGCCCTGCCCGGCCTCCGGCGCCGGGTCCAGCCCCTCGATGTCGGCCCACTCCAGCTGCCGGACCTGGCCGCGACGGCGGGACAGCCGGGGGCCGGTGTCGCGGACGGCGAGCCGGGTCAGCACCCAGTCCCGGGTCCGGGTCTGCTCCATCGCCGCGTCGACCACGGTGACGCGGGCGCCGTCCTCCCGCACCGTGGCGCTGCGGTCCAGCAGCCCGCCGAGCACGAGCGCCTCGCCCGTCCGCTGCTCGAACCGGCGCAGGTTGACCGACCCGGTGGTGAGCACGACCGCGTCCGGCTCGGCCGAGGTCATCCGCCCGATCGGGACGAAGATGCGGCGGCGGTGCTGGATCTCGACCACCAGCCCCAGGACCCGCGGCGGCAGCGGCGCCGTACGGAAGACCACGACCACGTCGCGAACCCGGCCGACCGGGTCGCCGTTGGGGTCGAACACCGCGACGCCGGCGAGCCGGGCCACGAAGATGCGCGTGCCCGTCGCCACCAGGTGAGGTTACCGGCCGCGGGCCAGGGCAAATGCCCTACGGCGGGCGACCTGCCGGAGCGGGGGTACGTACGTCCTGATTGACTGAGGCCTCCGTCCGACTGAGGGGAACCCTCCCGTGCGCCCGATCCGTGTCCTGCTGGCCGTCTCCGCGGTCGCTCTCGTCGCCGCTGCCTGCGGGGACGACTCCACCCCGGCCGCGTCGGGCGGCAGTTCCGCGCCGGCCGCGTCCGCCTCCGCGTCGGCCGGCTCCTCCTCGGGCGACGTGTCCGCCTTGCCGGCCGCGGAGATCGTCAGCCGGGCCAAGGACGCGTTCAAGAAGGCCACCTCGGTGCACGTCACCGGCGGCGGCACGTCCGGGCAGCAGACCTTCAAGGTCGACATGCGTTACACCGCCGACGGCAAGGCCATCGGCACGGTCGACAACGGCGGCCAGACCGTCGAGATCCGCCGGCTCGGCCAGACCATCTACGTCAAGGCCTCGCCCGCGTTCTGGAGCGCGGCCGGCGGCGCGAAGGCCGGCACGCTGTTCGGCAACAAGTACGTCAAGGCGCCGGTGAACGACCAGCGGGTCGCACCGATCGTGTCGCTGACCGACAAGGGGAGCTTCATCGACTCGGCCCTGGCCACGACCGGCACGGTGACCAAGGGCGCGACGAAGACGATCAACGGCACCCCGGCGGTGGCCCTGACGATCAAGGACTCCTCCGGCGGGAGCACGCTCTACGTCGCCTCCACCGGCGAGCCGCTGCCGGTCGAGGCGCTGCCGGAGGTCGGCGGCACCGACACGGGCAAGATCGACTTCGTCGAGTACGGCGCGACGGTCGACGTGGCGCTGCCGCCCGCGGCCCAGACCGTCGACGTGAGCGCCCTGCCCGCGAACTGAGGGACCTAGGGTCGGGAGCATGCCGACCTTGCCGTACCACGTCGTCGACGTCTTCACCGACCGGCCGTACGCCGGGAACCCGCTCGCGGTCGTCCTCGGCGCCGACGACCTGCCGACCGAGTCGCTGCAGGCGATCGCGCGCGAGTTCAACCTGTCCGAGACGACGTTCCCGATGGAGTCCGACCGCGCCGACTACAAGGTGCGGATCTTCACCGCGGCCAGCGAGCTGCCCTTCGCCGGCCATCCCAGCATCGGTACGGCCTGGCTGCTGGCGAAGCTCGGCCGGATCCCGACCGGCCCGGTCCGGCAGGAGTGCGCGGCCGGCGTGCTGCCGGTCGAGGTCACCGCGGCCGGCGCCACGCTGACCGGCGGGACGGCGACGGTCGGCGAGCCGCTGGACCCCGAGCCGCTGCTGGCCGCGGTCGGGCTGGCGGCCGGGTCGCTGTCCGGGCTGGCCCCGGTCCGGACGGCCGGCACCGGCCTGGAATGGACCTACCTGCCGGTGAGCGACGAGGCCGTCGGCCAGGTCACGCCGGACTGGGTGGCGATCCGGCGCGCGGTCTCCTCGATGGGCATCGCGGTCTTCTCCTGGGCCGACGGGGTCGCGCACCTGCGCGGCATCACCGACGAGGGCTTCGAGGACCCGGCCACCGGCTCGGCCGCACTCGGCTTCGGCGTCTGGCTGGCCACCTCCGGCCTGGTCCCGGACGGCACCACCGAGTACCGGATCCAGCAGGGCGCCGAGATCGGCCGCCCCTCCACCCTCTACGGCTCGGTCACCGCCGCCGGCGGCACCGCGACCACGGTCACCGTCCGCGGCGGCGTCGCCCCCGTCGCCACCGGCGAGATCACCCCGCCCCCGCTGGGGTGAGGCGGAGGACGACCGCGGTGGTCCAGTCGGGGTGACCGTTGAGGCGGGCCGCGGTGAGGGCCGGCACGATCTCGCGCCACTCGTCCGAGTCCGGCTCGACCCGCTCGACGGTCGCGCGCCAGGTTGCGATCCGGCCGCCGGTGTCCGCCGAGCGGGCGACCACCTCGCAGTCGGCCGCATCCGCCAGGCCCGGCAGGTCCTGCTCACCCGGCCCGGTCAGCACGTACGTCCGGCCGTCCCGCCAGACCTGCCAGGCCGGCACCGGCGTACGCCCCGGGGCCGCGATCCAGAGCACGCCCGCCTTCCGCGCCGCCTCGGTGATCAGGTCCGCCACCCACCCATGATGGCCGCCCCGGGCGGCCGGGAGAGGATGGGGCCCGTGGCGAGCGAGGCGGTGACGGTCCCGCCGCCCCGGGACGCGGCGCTGATCGCGATCGCCGTCACCGCGGTCTCGACCTCGGCACCGCTGATCGCCGCCACCGCCGCGCCCGCGCTGGCGATCGCGGCCTGGCGCAACCTGATGGCCGGCGGCGTACTGCTCCCGGTCGCGCTGCTGACCCGCCGACGTGAGATCGCCGGGCTCGGCCGCCGCGGCTGGGGGCTGTCGCTGCTGGCCGGCGTGCTGCTGGCCGGGCACTTCGCGGCCTGGGTGCCGAGCGTGACGCTCACCTCGGTGGCGTCCTCGACCGCGCTGGTCGCGACCCAGCCGGTGTGGGCGGCGCTGCTGGCCCGGGCGGCCGGCCGGCAGGTGGAGCGGCGGGTCTGGGTCGGCATCCTGGTCGCGGTCGCCGGCGCCGCGATGATCACCGGTGCGGACGTGACCCTGTCGGCCCGGGCCGTGGCCGGGGACCTGCTGGCCGTGCTCGGCGGCATCCTCGCCGCCGCGTACGTCACCGCGGGCGCGGCCGTCCGGGTCCGGATCAGCACCACGGCGTACACGACCGTCTGCTACTCGGCCTGCGCGGTGCTGCTGGCGCTGGTCTGCCTGGTGTTCGGGCAGCCGCTGGCCGGCTACAGCGGTGCGACCTGGCTCAAGCTGGCCGCGCTCACCGCCGGGGCCCAGCTGCTCGGGCACTCCTTGATCAACGTGGTGCTGCGCAGCACCAGCCCGACCGTGGTCAGCCTGGCCATCCTGTTCGAGGCGCCGGGGGCGGCGGTCATCGCCGCGATCTGGCTGCACCAGCTGCCGCCGGTCACGGCCGTGCCCGGCATCCTCGTGCTGCTGGCCGGGCTCGCGCTGGTGATCCGCGCGGGCGCCCGGGCCATCCCGGTTGAATAGGGGCATGAGAACGCTGCGCTCCCGCCGGTCCGTGCTCGCGGTGCCCGGCAGCTCACCGAGGATGCTGACCAAGGCGCAGGGACTGCCCGTCGACGAGGCCTTCCTCGACCTCGAGGACGCGGTCGCGCCGGACGCCAAGCAGGGGGCCCGGGCCAACGTCGTGGCCGCCCTCAACGACGGCGACTGGACCGGCACGATCCGCGCGGTCCGGGTGAACGACCTGGAGACCTCCTGGACGTACCGGGACGTTCTCGAGGTGGTCGAGGGAGCCGGGGCCAACCTCGACAGCGTGATCCTGCCCAAGGTGAGCTCGCCCGCGCAGGTGACCTGGCTCGACCTCACGCTGACCCAGATCGAGAAGACGATGGGGTACGAGGTCGGCCGGATCGCCATCGAGCCGCAGCTGGAGAACGCGGCCGGGGTGCTGGCCGCGGCCGCGATCGCGACCGCGAGCCCGCGGGTGGAGGCGCTGGTCTTCGGGCCGGCCGACTTCATGGCCTCGGTGAACATGCGCTCGCTGGTGGTCGGCGAGCAGCCGCCCGGCTACGAGCCCGGGGACGCCTACCACCACGTGCTCATGACGATCCTGCTGGCCGCGCGGGCGGCCGGGGTGCAGGCGATCGACGGGCCGTACCTGCAGATCCGCGACGTGGCCGGGTTCCGGCGGCAGGCCCGGCGGACCGCCGCGCTCGGCTACGACGGCAAGTGGGTGCTGCACCCGGGCCAGGTCGACGCGGCCAACGAGGTCTTCGCGCCGGACCAGGCCGACTACGACCACGCCGAGCAGATCCTGGCCGCGTACGAGCAGGCGACGACCGTCCGGCAGGTGGGCGCGGTCATGCTGGGCGAGGAGATGATCGACGAGGCGTCCCGGAAGATGGCGATCGTGGTCGCGGCCAAGGGGCGGGCGGCGGGGATGACGCGGTCGCAGTCCTAGCCCGGTCTCCCGCGCGTCGCGGGTGTCCTGGTTGGGTCTCCCGCGCGGCGCGGGGTGCCTGGTTGGTCTCCCGCGCGGCGCGGGGTGCCTGGTTGGTCTCCCGCGCGGCGCGGTCCTAGTTGGACAGTCCCGGCGGGAGCGGCGTCTCGGAGTGGCGCAGCAGCACGAACAGGACGACCAGCAGGACCGCGAGCACGATGTAGACGACGGTGACCACCGTGCCGACCGCGATCGCGGCGACCGCGGTGCCGGCGCCGGGCTCGTTCGCGCGCCGGGCCCGGCGCAGCGCGACGATCCCGAGCACCACGCCGACCGGCGCCACCAGCAGCGAGAGGGCCAGCGCGAGCGGTGCGAGGGGCACGCTCCGCTCCGACTCGATTGCGTACAGCGGTGGTTCGGTCACACCCCGATCTTGTCACCGCTGCCCGTGCCGCTCCACTGCTCCGCCCTGTGCGCCTGATTTCGGCCGTTCTGTTGCCTGCTCAGTCATGCGGTACGAGTTCTGCACAATGTCGCAATAATGCTGGATTCGATCCCGACAGATCCCTACTGTTCGGCCCGTGCAGGCAGCAATGGACACCATCGAATCCGAGGTCCGGGAGCAGGTCCGCCGTCGCGGGCTGGACCCGGTCCAGGCGCCGGACGGCGCCCGCGCGCTGGTCGAGGAGGTCGTCGCCGACTACGCGGACCGGGTGCTCACCTCGGCCCTCCCACCCGTCGGCGACCGGGCCCAGGTGACCCGGGCCGTGCTGGACGCGGTCGCCGGGTTCGGCCCGCTCCAGCGCTGGCTGGACGATCCCGAGGTCGAGGAGATCTGGATCAACGAACCCGGGCGGGTCTTCGTGGCCCGCCGCGGCCGCAGCGAGCTGACCACCACGGTGCTCACCGAGACGGCGGTCGCCGAGCTGGTCGAGCGGATGCTGCGGGTCAGCGGACGCCGGCTGGATCTGTCCGAGCCGTTCGTCGACGCGACGTTGCCGGACGGATCCCGATTGCATGTGGTGATCCCGGACGTGACCCGGCGCCATCCGGCCGTCAACGTCCGCAAGTTCGTCGCCCGGGCGTCCGATGTGGACGATCTGGTCGGGCTCGGGATGCTGCCGCCGCCCCCGGGCCGGTTCCTCACCGGCGCCGTCGTCGCCGGCCTCAACGTGCTCGTGAGCGGCGGCACCCAGGCCGGCAAGACCACCGTGCTCGGCGCGTTGCTCGGCGCCGTCCCGGCCCGGGAGCGGCTGGTGACCGTGGAAGAAGTGTTCGAGCTGCGACCCGCGCACGCCGACCGGGTCGGGATGCAGACCCGGCAGCCGTCGCTGGAAGGGACCGGGGCGATCACGCTGCGGCGGCTGGTCGTCGAGGCGCTGCGGATGCGTCCGGACAGGTTGGTCGTCGGCGAGGTCCGGCAGGCGGAGTGCCTCGACCTGCTGCTCGCGATGAGCTCCGGCGTTCCGGCGCTATGCACGGTGCACGCCAACTCGGCTCGGGAGGCGCTGCTGCGGGTGTGCACGTTGCCGTTGCTGGCGGGCGGCAACATCCCGGCCGAGTTCGTGCTGCCGACCGTGGCGTCCTGTGTGAACCTGGTCGTGCACCTCGGCATCGACCCGGGCGGCCGCCGCCGGGTCCGCGAGATCATCGCGGTGCCGGGCCGGGTCGAGGCCGGCGTCATCGAGACCATCGGGCTCTACGGCACGGTCGCCGGGCGGCTCGTCCGGGCCGGCGGGCACCCGCCCTGGTCCGACCGGTTCGCGCGGCACGGTCTCGACCTGCCGGCGCTGCTGGGGGCGAGCTGACGTGGGGGCACTGCTCGGGCTGGCGCTCGGGTCGGGACTGCTGCTGGTCGAGGGCGGCGTGTCCCGGCGGATGCCGCGGGCGCGCCGGCGGTGGCTCGCCCGGCGGGCCGATCTGCTGCGGCAGGCGGGTTTCCCGGCCGCTGCGGGGCGGCTGGTCGCGATCGAGCTGCTGTCCGGGACGGTGCTCGCGTCGCTGGCGGTCGTGCTCACCGGCGTGGCCGGGCTCGCGGTGGTCGGATTCGGGCTGGGCCTGCTGGTGCCGTCGGCGGTGGTCCGGCGGGCGGCGCGGAGCCGGACCGCGGACCGGCGGGCGCTCTGGCCCGAGGTCGCCGACTCGCTCGCCTCCGGGGTCCGGGCCGGGCTGTCGCTGCCGGAGGCGCTGGCGGCGCTGGGGGAGCGCGGCCCGGAGCCGCTGCGGCCGGCGTTCGCGGCGTTCGGTGCCGACCACCGCACGTCCGGCCGGACCGCCGAGGCGCTGGACCGGCTGCGGGACCGGCTGTCCGACCCGGTCGGCGACCGGGTGGTCGAGACCGTCCGGCTGGCCCGCGAGGTCGGCGGCACCGACGTCGGCACCGTGCTGCGGACGCTGGCGGCGTTCCTGCGCGAGGACGCCCGGACCCGGGCCGAGCTCGAGGCCCGGCAGTCCTGGACGGTCAACGCCGCCCGGGTCGCCGTCGCCGCCCCCTGGCTGGTGCTGGTGCTGCTCGGCTCCCAGCCCGAGGCCGCCCGGGCGTACGGGACCGCCACCGGCGCGGTCGTGCTCGGCGCCGGCGGCCTGGCCTGCGTCCTGTCCTACCGGGCCATGGTCCGGATCGGCCGCCTCCCCACCGAACGCCGAGTCCTCCGATGACCGCCGCCGGAGACGGCCCGGCCGTCCTGTCGGGCCCGGCGCTGGTGCCGGCCGGTGCCGCGGTGGCCGGCGCGCTGCCCGGGCCGGCGTTCGTGCAGGCTGGCGTTTCGGGGGTGTCGTCGTGAGCGGCGCGCTGCTCGGGCCGGCGGTGCTGGCCGGGCTGGTGCTCGTGGGGGTCGGGGTGCCGCGGGCACCGCGGTTGGCCGACCGGCTCGGTCCGTACGTGTCGGTCGAACCGCGGCCGCCGACGCGACTCGCCGCGCTGGCCGGCACCGCCGACCGGCTGCTCGGCGGTGGCGAGTCGGTCCGGCGCCGGCTGGCCGTGCTCGGCGACGACCGGCCCGTCCGGGACGTCCGCGTCGAGCAGCTCGGGTACGGCACGGCCGGCCTGGTCGCGGGCGGCGCGGCCGGCGCGGCGCTGACTGTCGCAACCGGACGGTCGCCGGCCGCGGTCCTGCTCGCGGTCGCCGGGGCGGCGGCGGGCGTGCTCGGCCGGGATGTCGCGCTGACCCGCCGGGTCCGGACCCACCGTGCCGCGGTGCTGGCCGAGTTCCCGGTGGTGGCGGAACTGCTGGCGCTGGCGGTGACCGCGGGGGAGGGGCCGGTCGGCGCGCTGGACCGGGTCTGCCGGCTCACCGGCGGCGTGCTGGCCGTCGATCTCGGCGCCACCCTGGCCCGGGTCCGCGCCGGCGCGCCGCTGGCCACCGCGCTGGAGGAGCTGCGGGATCGGGCCGGCGTCCCGGTGCTGGCGCGGTTCGTCGACGGCGTGCTGGTCGCGCTGGAGCGCGGCACCCCGCTGGCCGACGTGCTGCGGGCACAGGCCGCGGACGTCCGGGACGCGGCCCGGCGCGCGTTGCTGGAGAGCGGCGGTCGCCGGGAGATCGGGATGCTCGTGCCGGTGGTCTTCGGCGTCCTGCCGACCACCGTCCTCTTTGCACTGTATCCGGGGCTGGCCGCCGTGTCGGCGCTGGCAGGAGGCTGAGATGTCGAGGTTACGGCGGCTGCTGGCCGAGCCCGAGCGGGGCGACGTGCCGGGCTGGGTGATGCTCGCGGTGATGACCGCGGCCCTGGTGCTGGCGATCCTGGTTCCCTTCCGCGACGCGGTGGTCCCGGCCATGACCGCCACCGTCGAGGACGTCTTCACTCAGGCCAACCCGTGAACACCCCCGGTCGGGAGCGGGGCTCGGCGGTGGTGGGGTTCTCGCTCGTGGTGGTGCCGTTGGCGGTACTGCTGCTGATGACGGTGCAGGCGATCGCCTACCTGCGGACGCGCGATCTGGTCGCCGCCGCGGCCGCCCGGGGAGCGCGGGCCGGTGCGTCCACAGGGGACGGCGGCGCGGTCGCGGACGCGCTGCTCGCCCGGTCGCTCCCCGCCGCCGCCTCGGTCCGCTGCGCCGCGACAGCCGACGGCGACCTGGTCGTGGTCCGCTGCCGCGGCGCGATCCCGGCCGTCATCCCGTTGCCCCGCCCGCTGCTCCCGGTCCGGGTCACCGCCCGAGCAGTCCGGGAGGACAGGTGATCCCGGCGAGCGCGATCTCCCCGACGCCGACCGACCGCCCGGTGCGGCGAGCCGACCGTCCGGCGGGACGAGTCGACCGTCCGGCGGGACGAGCCGAGCGGCTGGTGCAACGGGCCGACCGCGGGTCGGCGGTGGTTGAGCTGGTGCTGCTCGGGGTGCCCCTGCTGGTGCCGCTGGTCTACCTGGCCGTCGCGGTGTCCGCGGCCCAGCAGGCCCGGGCCGCGGTCACCGACGCCGCCCGTCAGGCCGGCCGCGCGTACGTCACCGGGGCCGCCGCGACCGCGCCCGACCGGGCCCGGGCAGTGGCCACCGCCGTCCTGGACCACCGGGCCACCGCCGTGGGAATCCGTTACGCCGCAGCGGGTTCCGACTGCGGGTCGGCCACCGAGACCCCGTGGCCGCTGCACCCCGGTGCGGTCATCGCGGTCTGTGTCACCGCCCGGGTCGAGCTCCCGATGGTCCCCGGCGTCCGCACACTGACCGGCCGGTTCGTGGTGCACGCCGACCGCTACCGGGACTACTCGTGAGGCGGGAGGAAGGGACGGTGATCCCGCTGGTGGTGCTGGGGTTCCTGCTCGCCGGGACGCTGCTGGTGGCCTCGGTGGCCGGCGGGGCGGCGCTGGTCGCGTACCGGCGGCTGGCCGCGGACTGTGACGGCGCCGCCCTCGCCGGAGCCGCCGCGGTGGATCGGGCCGGGCTCGCAAACCCCGGCCGCACAGGCGTTCTGCCGCTGGACCGGGCGGCCGCGGAAGGGGTCGCGAACGACTACCTGAGGAGCACCGCACCGGCCGTCACCGCGACCTCGACCACCACCCCGACGACGGTCACGCTGGTCTGCCGGACGACCGTCCGGGTCCCGTTCGGCGCCGCAATCGCCCGCCCGCACGGGATCTCGGAGTCGGCGACGGCCACCGCCGGCACCGTGATCCGACCGTCCACGTGAGCCGGACACAGTGGCCGGACACTGTGGACAGTTGTCCCGATGTGCTGGCGCGCCAACGAAGATCGTGGGACCGTGGAATGCGTGGCCACCAATCTCAACTCCACCGCTGCCGCACTTCTCGGTCTCCTGCACGAAGGACCGATGACGGGCGGCGAGCTCGTCGCGGCCGCGAAGGAGCGGATGGAGCCGTTCTGGAGCGTGACGCGCAGCCAGGTCTACCGCGAGCTGCCCGGCCTCGCCGACGCCGGCTACGTCCGCCCCGGCAAGCTCGGCCCCCGCGCGGCCCAGCCGTACACGATCACCGCCGCCGGCAAGCGGGCCTTCCGGGCCTGGCTGGCCGAGGGCGCCGGTGCCGACCACTCGCGCAACCCGCTCGTGCTCAAGGTCGCCTTCGGCGGCTACCAGCAGCCGGGTGCGGTCGCCGACCTCGTCGCCGACGCCCGCGGCCGCCACCAGGAGGCGCTGGCCGTCGGCCGGTCCCGGGTGACCAAGCTCAAGAAGGACGGCAGCGACCCGTTCACGCTCGCGACCGCCGAGTTCGGCGTCGCGTACGAGCGGGCCCTGCTGCGCTGGCTCGACACGGTCCCCACGACCTGAGCGGGCCGCCGGAAAGCCCGACGGAAAAGCCGGAGCCGGAAACCAAGTACCCTCGGTCGTTGTGACCGACGATGTGCCAGCCGAGCTCAAGGAGCTGTCCGCGACCCTGACCAGCATCGAGAAGGTGCTGGACCTCGGGGCGTTGCGCACCGAGCTGGCCGGGTTGGAGGAACAGGCCGCCCAGCCCGACCTCTGGTCCGACCAGGAGAAGGCCACCCAGGTCACCAGCCGGCTGTCCCAGGTCCAGGCCGACCTGCGCCGCCTCGATGACCTGCGCCGCCGCCTCGACGACGCCGCCGTGCTGCACGAGCTGGCCGAGGCCGAGGACGACACCGGCACCCACGAGGAGGTCGAGGGCGAGCTGGTCGGCCTGCGCAAGGCCATCGGCGAACTCGAGGTCCGCACCCTGCTCGGCGGGGAGTACGACGAGCGCGACGCGCTGGTCACCGTGCAGGCGGAGGCCGGCGGGGTGGACGCCGCCGACTGGGCCCAGATGCTCATGCGGATGTACCTGCGCTGGGCCGAGCGCCACGGCTATCCCACCGAGGTCTACGACACGTCCTACGCGGAGGAGGCCGGCATCAAGTCGGCCACCTTCGTGGTCAAGACGCAGTACGCGTACGGGACGCTGGCCGGCGAGCACGGCACCCACCGGCTGGTCCGGATCTCGCCGTTCGACAACCAGCACCGGCGCCAGACCAGCTTCGCCGGCGTCGACGTGGTCCCGGTGGTCCAGCCGACCGATCACATCGAGATCGACGACAAGGACCTGCGGATCGACGTCTACCGGTCCTCCGGTCCCGGCGGCCAGGGTGTGAACACCACCGACTCCGCCGTCCGGATCACGCACCTGCCGACCGGCATCGTGGTCTCCTGCCAGAATGAGCGCTCCCAGATCCAGAACAAGGCCAGCGCGATGAACGTCCTGCAGGCCAAGCTGCTGGAGCGCCGCCGGCTGCAGGACCGGGCCGACATGGACGCGCTGCGCGGCGACGGCGGCAGCTCCTGGGGCAACCAGATCCGCAGCTACGTCCTGCATCCGTACCAGATGGTCAAGGATCTGCGCACCGAGGTAGAAACCGGAAATACCAGCGCGGTGCTGGACGGCGACATCGACGAGTTCGTCGAGGCCGAGATCCGCTGGAAGCAGGGCCAGGACGGGTCCTGACGCGCGTAAGGACCATAGGTTTTTCGGCCCGCACCGTACGCGTGGGTAGACTGCCCGACCGTGATCCGCCTGGACCGAGTGACGAAGCTCTACCCGTCGAGCGCCCGCCCTGCCCTCGACGATGTCAGCCTCAACGTCGACAAGGGCGAGTTCGTCTTCCTCATCGGCCCGTCCGGCTCCGGGAAGTCGACCTTCCTGCGGCTGCTGCTGAAGGAGGAGAACCCGACCCGGGGCCGGGTCCAGGTCGCCGGCAAGGACCTCGGCCGCCTGTCGCGGTGGAAGGTGCCGGCGCTGCGCCGCACGATCGGCTGCGTCTTCCAGGACTTCCGGCTGCTGGAGAAGAAATCGGTGGCCGACAACGTGGGCTTCGCGCTGGAGGTCATCGGCAAGCCCGCGCACACCATCCGCAAGGTCGTCCCCGAGGTGCTGGAGCTCGTCGGGCTGGACGGCAAGGCCAACCGGCTGCCGAGCGAGCTGTCCGGTGGTGAGCAGCAGCGGGTGGCGATCGCCCGCGCGTTCGTCAACCGGCCGCTGGTCCTGCTGGCCGACGAACCGACCGGAAACCTCGACCCCGACACCAGCCAGGACATCATGCTGCTGCTCGAACGCATCAACCGGACCGGTACGACGGTCCTGATGGCCACCCACGACAACAACATCGTCGACTCGATGCGCCGCCGGGTGATCGAGTTGGAGCAGGGTCACCTGGTCCGCGACCAGGCCCGGGGTGTCTACGGGGTGGGTCGCTGACATGCGGCTGAACTTCGTCTTCACCGAGGTCGCGGCCGGCCTCCGGCGGAACCTCACGATGACCATCGCGATGATCATGACCACCGCGATCTCGCTCGCCTTCTTCGGTGCCGGCCTGCTGGTCGCGAACCAGATCGGCGACATGAAGGCGCTCTACTTCGACAAGCTCGAGGTCTCGATCTACCTGCAGGACAAGGCGACCGCGCAACAGCGGGAGGCGATCACCGCCCAGCTGAACTCCTCGCCCGAGATCGCCAGCTTCCAGTACCTGGACAAGAAGGCGGCGTACGAGCGGTTCCAGCGGCTGTTCAAGGGCAACCCGCAGCTGATCTCGCAGGCGACGCCGGACGACCTGCCGGCGACGTACCTGGTGCGGATGAAGGACCCGGAGCGCTACACCGTGCTGGCCCAGCAGTTCCCGAACGGGAAGGCCGGGGTCGACCAGGTGCAGGGCCAGTCCGAGGTGCTGGACCGGATCTTCTCGCTGTTCAACGGCGTCCGGAACGCGGCGATCGCGCTGGCGTTGCTGCAGGCGCTGGCCGCGTTGCTGCTGATTTCGAACACGATCCAGGTGGCCGCGTTCAACCGACGGGTGGAGACCGGCATCATGCGGCTGGTCGGCGCCTCCCGGTGGTATACGCAGTTGCCGTTCGTGCTGGAGGCGGCGCTGGCCGGCCTGGCCGGTGCGGTGCTGGCCATGGCCGGCCTGGTCGCGGCGAAGTTCCAGTTCGTCGACAAGACACTTGCCGAACCGATCCGATCCGGGATCGTGCCACCGATCGACATGGGCGCGATCCTCGCGATCAGTCCGTACGTGGCGGGTGTCGGTGTGCTGCTCGCCAGCGTCGCGGCGTACGTCACCCTGCGGCTTTACGTACGGTTGTAGGCATGCCCGCGTCCTCGTCCAACCGAGCCCCCACGGACCGCAAGATCATCGCGTCCAACCGCAAGGCCCGGCACGACTACTCGGTGGTGGACACCTACGAGGCCGGCATCGCGCTGATGGGCACCGAGGTGAAGGCGCTGCGGGAGGGCCGGGCGTCGCTCGTGGACGGGTACGCGACGATCGACGACGGGGAGGTCTGGCTGCAGGGCGTGCACATCGCGGAATACGCGCAGGGCACGTGGACCAACCACGCCCCGCGCCGCAAGCGCAAGGTGCTGATGCACCGCGCGGAGATCGACAAGCTGATCGGCAAGATCAAGGAGGGCGGGCTCAC
>DASYKU010000072.1 GCA_035995165.1 Mycobacteriales bacterium | reverse complement strand
GGAGTCGAAGCCGCCGAGCGCGGCCCCGGCGAAGGAGTAGACCAGCACGCCGGCCATCAGGTTGGTGTCCAGGAACAGCCGGTGCGCGACCAGGACGCCGGCCACCGCGCCGAGCAGCGAGGCCAGCCCCCAGCCGAGCATCAGCATCCGCCCGACCGGGATGCCGACCAGCCGGGCCGACGCCGGGTCCTGGGCGGCGGCCCGCAGGTGCAGCCCGATCGGGGTCTTCGCGAACAGCAGCCAGAGCAGCGCGACGACGACGAGCAGCACGCCGATGATCCCGAGTGACTCGATCGACAGCGTCACGTCGCCGATGCGGGCGACCCCGCCGGGGAACAGCCGCGGGAAGCTCCGCAGGTCGAAGCCCCAGATCCAGCCCGCGAGCGCGTTCACCAGGATGAACAGGCCGAGCGTGACGATCACCAGGTTGAGCGGGTTGCCGCCCTCGACCGGCCGGATCAGCACCCGCTCCACGACCATGCCGGCCACGAACGCGAACGCCAGCGCGCCGGCCAGGGCGACCCCGAGCGGCAGCCCGGCGTCCGCGAGCGCCCAGGCCACGAACGTCGCGAACATCGCCATCTCGCCCTGGGCGAAGTTCACCACCCCGGTGGTCCGGAAGATCAGCACCAGGGCCAGCGCGAGCGCCGCGTAGACCGAGCCGTCGGCGATGCCGTCGACCACCACCTGCAGGAAGCGCACCACGCGGAACCCCCTACTGGCCGAGGTAGCTGCGCCGGACGGAGTCCTCGGCGCGGATGTCGGCGGCCGGACCGGACAGCACGGTCCGCCCGGCCTCCAGCACGTACGCGGCGTCGGCCAGCTCCAGGGCGAGCGCCGCGTTCTGCTCGACCAGCAGCATGCCGGTGCCCTGCTCGGCCCGGATCCGGGCCAGCACCGCGAACACCTCCCGGACCACGATCGGCGCCAGCCCGAGGGAAGGCTCGTCCAGCAGCAGCAGCGCCGGGCGGGACAGCAGCGCCCGGGCGACGGCCAGCATCTGCTGCTCGCCGCCGGACAGGCTGCCGGCCGGCTGGTTCCGGCGCTCGCCCAGCTGCGGGAACGTCTCGTACCAGGAGGCGATGTCGCGCTGGACCCCGTCCTTGCGCCCGTACGCGCCGAGCCGGAGGTTCTCGGCCACGGTCAGCCCGGCGAACGTGCCCCGGCCCTCGGGCACGTGCGCGACCCCGAGCCGCGCGATCTTCTCGGTCGCCGTCCCGGTCAGGTCCCGGCCCCGGTAGGCGATCCGGCCGGTCGTGCGGACCATCCCGCAGACCGCCCGCAGGGTGGTCGTCTTGCCGGCGCCGTTCGGGCCGAGCAGCGCGACGACCTGGCCCTCGCCGACGGTGAGGTCGACCCCGTGCAGTGCCCGCACCTGCCCGTACGCGGCGGTGAGGCCGGCGATCTCCAGCAGCGGGGTCATGCCGGCGTGCCCAGGTAGGCGGCCAGCACGGCCGGGTCCTCCTGCACCGCGGCCGGCGGCCCGGTCGCCACCACCTTGCCGAAGTCGAGCACCACCACGGTGTCCGAGAGCCGCATGACCATCCCCATGTGGTGCTCGACCAGCAGCACGGTCATCCCGGCCCGGACGTCCTCGATGAGCTCGGCCAGCTCGTCGACCTCGCCGTGGGACAGCCCGCTGGCCGGCTCGTCCAGCATCAGCAGGGCCGGCTCGGCCGCCAGCGCCCGGGCCAGCTCGACCCGCTTGAGCGTCCCGTACGGCAACCCGGCGGCGGGGTGACCGGCCAGCGGGGCCAGGCCGAGCCGGTCCAGCACGGCATCGGCCCGCCGGCGCAGCTCCCGCTCCTGCGACCGGACCCCGACCCGCAGGGCCGCGGCCGGAAACCCGGTCCGGCTGCCGTGCTGGGCGCCGAGCATGACGTTGTCCCGGACCGACAGCGAGGGCACCAGCCCGAGGTGCTGGAAGGTCCGGGAGACGCCGAGCCGGGCGACCCGGTGCGCGGGCAGCGCGAGCAGGTCCCGGCCGGCCACCTCGATACGGCCCGAGCGCGGCCGGGTCAGCCGGCTGACGCAGTCGAAGAGGGTCGTCTTGCCGGCGCCGTTGGGGCCGATCAGCCCGCAGACCTCGCCGGTCCGGACGGTGCAGGAGACCCCGTCCAGCGCCGTGACGCCGCCGAACCGCACGACCAGGTCGGTCACCGTGAGCGCGGCGTCATTGGGCATCAGCTCGACCGTAGGACCGCCTCCGACCCCCGTAATCGGTGCCGCACCACAATCTCTCGGACCGGTTGTTGTGCACACGAGCCAACACCATTGTTACGGGGGGACATGTCGTGGTCACCTGAGACATGGCGCTCACGGCGACACGTACCGTCCGGTCCGAGCGGGACCGGATCCTGACCGCGTTGCACGCCGACCTGGAGGAGCTGGCCGAACGGGCGGTGGCCCGGATGCCGGACGAGATCCCCGCCTACCGGAGTCGCGACGCCGCGTTCTTCGCCGACGTCCGGGACCAGGTGAGCCGGCACTACCGGACCAAGCTGGCCGCGCTGGAGCACCGGCCGCTGTCCCGGCAGGACCTCGCGTTCGCCCGGCCCTGCGCGCTGCGCCGGGCCCGGGCCGGCATCGCGCTGGACGACTTCCTGCACGCGTTCCGGATCGGCCGGCAGGTGTTCTGGGAGGCCGTGCTGGAGCAGGCCGGGGAGTCGCCGGCCGGGCACGAGGCCGCGCTGGAGCTGGCCACCGAGGTCATGCGCTACAGCGACATCGCCTGCACCCACGCCTCCCGGGCGTACGTGGAGTATCAGCAGCACCTGGTCGCGGACGCCGACCGGGAGCGGCGGGACCTGCTGGAGCACCTGCTGGCCGGCGAGCTGCCGACGCACCGGCCGCTGCTGGCGGCGGCCCAGGCGTACGGGCTGGCGGAGCGGACGCCGGCGCTGGTCGCGGCGGCGATGCCGGTGACCGCGGACGCCGACGCCTCGCACGTCGCGGCCGAGGCGCTGGCCCGGGCCGGCGGTCCGACCGGCCGGGCGCTGGTCGTGCGGCGCCGGGGCGAGCTGGTCGTGGTGGCCGCGCTCCGCCCGGCCGACCCCGCGGCCGACGCAGCCGACGTGTGCGACCGGCTGCAGGAGACCCAGCGCCGGCTGGGGGTCAGCGGGGTGCCGCTCGCGGTCGGGGTCGGCACGGTCGCGTCCGGGATCGCCGAGCTGCCCCGGGCGTACCAGGAGGCGAGCGCGGCGCTGGCCGACGTGGGCGTCGACGGCGGGGTGGTGGCGCTGCCCCGGCTGTCCCCGTTCGACTACCTGGCCCTGCACGCGGACGACACCGCGCGGCGGCTGGTCGACCCCCGGCTGCGTACGTTCCTGGAGGAGGACCGGCAGCGTGGCGGCGGGCTGATCGAGACCGCGCGGGTGTTCGCGGCGGCCGATCTCAACCTGCGGGTCGCGGCCGAACGGCTGCGGGTGCACCCGAACACCGCGCAGTACCGGCTGCGCCGGATCGAGGAGCGCACCGGCTGCAACCCGCGGCGGATCGCGGACCTCGTCGACCTGCTGTCCGCGATCGCCCTGCTGGAACGGACCAGAACGCGCTGATACGGACTAGAACGCGCTGATGCCGGTGAGGGCGCGGCCGATGATGAGCTTCTGGACCTGGCTGGTGCCCTCGTACAGGGTCATGACGCGGGCGTCGCGCAGGTACTTGCCGACCGGGTACTCGTCGATGTAGCCGTAGCCGCCGAAGACCTGCAGGCAGTTGTTCGCGGCCCGGACCGCGGCCTCGCTGGTGAACAGCTTCGCCTTGGACGCGGCCAGGCTGATCTTCTCGCCCCGGTCGAGCAGGTCGGCCACCAGCCAGGTGAGCATCCGGCCGGCGTCGACGTCGACCGCGGTGTCGGCCAGCAGCTCCTGCACGAGCTGGTGGGCGGCGATCGGCTTGCCGAACTGGACCCGCTGTCCCGCGTACTCGGTGGCGGCGTCGAGGCAGCCCTGGGCGATCCCGACGCACCCGGCCGAGATGCTCATCCGGCCCTTGTCCAGCGCCGACATCGCGACCCGGAAGCCCTTGCCCTCCTCACCGAGCCGGTTCGCGTCCGGCACCCGGACCTCGTCCAGGTAGAGGCTCGCGGTCGCCTGCCCGCGCAGGCCGAGCTTGCCCTTGATCTCCCGGGCCTCGAAGCCCTGCTCGGCCGTCGGGACCAGGAACGCGGTCACCCCGCGGGGCCCGTCCCCGCCGGTGCGGGCGAACACCAGCGCGACGTCGGCCCAGGTCCCGTTGGTGATGAACACCTTCTCGCCGGAGATCAGCCAGTCCCCGCCGTCCCGCCGGGCCTTCGTCACCAGGTTGCCGGCGTCGGATCCCGTGCCGGGCTCGGTCAGCCCGAAGCAGGCCAGCAGCTCACCGCTCGCCAGCCCCGGCAGCCACTGCTTGCGCTGGTCGTCGGTCCCGTACGCGTCGATGGACTTGCCGACCAGGCCGAGGCTCACGCTGACGATGCCGCGGATCGCGGAGTCGCCGCGGCCGAGCTCCTCCATCATCAGGCAGTACGACCGGGAGTCGGCCGGGGTGCCGCCGACCTCCTCCGGCAGCGTCAGGCCGAGGAACCCGAGCTCGCCCAGGCGGCCCACGATCTCCCGGTCGACCAGCTCGTCGCGGTCCCAACGGGCCCGGTGCGGCACGACCTCGCGGTCGATGAAGTCGGCGGCGGTGGAACGGAGCAGCTCCTGCTCCTCGGTGAGCGCGAGCGTCATGACCGGACGGTAACCCGTGCTCCGGCCATCCCGGCAACGGACATCGGGCGACCGGCCCGGGCAGGCGGGCGGGCCCGGCCCGCACTAGGTTCCGGGACGTGTTGGACGACGCCCTGCGGGGGTTGCTGGGGATGCGCCCGCGAGCGGTCGTCACGCCGCGACCGGACCGGCCGCGCCGCGCCGCGGGCGCCGCGGTCGTGGTCGGCGGCGGCATCGCCGGCGTCTCGGCCGCGCTGGTGCTGGCCGAGCGCGGCATCCGGGTGACCCTGCTGGAGGCGGCCGACCACCTCGGCGGCCGGCTCGGCGCCTGGCCGCGGACGCTGCCGGACGGCACCGTGCAGCGGGTCGAGCACGGTTTCCACGGCTTCTTCCGGCAGTACTACACCTGGCGCTCGCTGCTGCGCCGGATCGACCCCGAGCTCGGGTTCCTCCGGCCGCTGGCCGGCTACCCGGTGATCTCCCGGACCTGGCCGGCGGAGGACTTCGCCTCGCTGCCCGGGCTGCCGCCGCTGAACCTGCTCGCGCTGGTGGCCACGTCGCCGAGCCTGCGCCTGCGGGACCTGCGGTACATCGACCGGGTCGCGGCGACCACGCTGCTGGAGTTCGACCGGGACGCGACGTACGCGGAGCTGGACGCGACGACGGCGAAGGACTTCCTGGACCGGCTGGCGATGCCGGACCGGGCCCGGGCGGTGTTGTTCGAGGTCTTCGGGCACTCGTTCTTCAACCGCGAGGAGGAGTTCTCCGCGGCCGAGCTGGTGATGATGTTCCACTTCTACTTCCTGGCCAACCCGGAGGGGTTGGGCATGGACGTGACCGCGGACGACCACGGCAGCTGCGTCTGGGACCCGTTCGGCGCGATGCTGTCCGGACTGGGCGTGGACATCCGGACCGGCACCACCGTGGACCGGCTGGAGAAGACGGGGTCCGGATGGCGGACCGTCGCGAGTGGAGGGTCCACTGTGGACGCTCCCCACGCGATCCTGGCCCTGGACCCGGCCGCGCTGCGCTCGGTCGTCGCCGCCTCCGACGGGCTGCCGGCCACGCTGGTCTCGCAGGCGGCCGGGCTCACCACGAGCGCGCCGTACGCGGTGGCCCGGTTCTGGACCGACCGCCCGGTCCGGGCCGACCGGCCGGTGTTCTCGGGCGTCTCCCGGGAACCGACGCTGGACTCGATCACCGTCTACTCGCGACTGGAGGACGGTGCCCGGTCCTGGGCCGGGCGCACCGGCGGCGAGGTCCTGGAACTGCACGCGTACGCGGCCGAGCACGGGATCGGGGCGCGGGACGCCGCCGACCGGATGTGGGGCGAGCTGGGCGCGCTCTGGCCGGAGACCGCGGGGCTGCGGGTGCTGGACCGGGAGATCCGGGTCGGGCACGACGCCCCCGGCTTCCCGCCCGGCTCGGACGCGACCCGCCCCGGCGTACGGACGCCGGACCCGACCCTGCTGCTGGCCGGCGACTGGGTCCGGCTGCCGTTCCCGTCGGCGCTGATGGAGCGGGCCGCGACCACCGGCGTGCTGGCCGCCAACGACATCCTCACCCGGGCCGGAGCCAGGGCCGAGCCCGTCACCACCCTCCGCCCGACCGGCCTGCTCGCCGGCCGCCGGAATGTTGCGCACGCAACTACCGTTCGGGGCCAGTGAGACACTGGACGGACCGAGTTTGAGGAGAACGACATGCCTGCGGTGACGGTCGACGACATCCTGACGCTGCCCCGGCTGCGGGTCCCGGACCCGGCGGTGACGACGCCGCGCACGGTCAGGAGCGTGACCACGGCCCCGCGCGGGTTCGAGGGCGAGGGCTTCCCGGTGCACCGCGCGTTCGCCGGCGTCGACCTGGCCACGCTCGACCCGTTCGTGCACATGGACCAGATGGGCGAGGTGGAGTACGCGCCGGGCGAGCCCAAGGGCACGCCCTGGCACCCGCACCGCGGCTTCGAGACCGTCACCTACATCATGGACGGCGCGTTCATCCACCAGGACTCGCACGGTGGCGGCGGCGTGATCACCAACGGCGACACGCAGTGGATGACGGCCGGCTCCGGCCTGCTGCACATCGAGACCCCGCCGGAGGAGCTGGTCGTCTCCGGCGGTCTCTTCCACGGCATCCAGCTCTGGGTGAACCTGCCGGCCAAGGACAAGTGGGCCGCCCCGCGCTACCAGGACATCCGCGGCGGCAAGGTCGCGCTGCTGTCCTCCGACGACGGCGGCGCGCTGGTCCGGGTGATCGCCGGCGACCTGGACGGGCACCCCGGCCCGGGCGTCACGTACACGCCGATCACGCTCGCGCACGCGACCGTCTCCCCCGGCGCGTCGGTGACGATGCCCTGGCCGGAGGACTACAACGCGCTGATCTACGTGCTGTCCGGCAACGGCACGGTCGGCGCCGAGCGGCGCCCGGTCAGGGCCGGCCAGCTGGCCGTGCTCGGCGCGGGCGGCTCGATGACCTTCGCCGCGGACACCCGGCAGGACAGCCGGACCCCGGACCTGGACGTGCTGCTGCTCGGCGGCCGCCCGATCCGCGAGCCCGTCGCGATGTACGGGCCGTTCGTCATGAACACCAAGCCCGAGCTGCAGCAGGCGTTCGAGGACTTCCAGGCCGGCCGGCTCGGCACGATCCCGGCCGACGGGATCCACGCCCACGGCGCGATCCGGGGCGAGACCGGCCAGGAGTAGCGCGGGGCCCCCGACAAGCGGATGACTTCTGCGGCCGGATGACGCGCGTGCTCGCGTGTGGGCGCCGGTTGTAGTCGCGCATCAGATACAACCGACGGGTGTCCCCGTCAGCGCGCTCCGGACCGGCCTCACAGGCGAGGCCCGCTGGCTTCGAGATCGAGGACGTCTCGGCCTGGCCGACGAGGGCCGAGGAACAGATGGGTAGCAAGCGAAAAGTGTGGCTGGAGAGTCCGACCGAGACCTCCCACCTCTTCAAGTACCTCCGGCAGGACTCCGCACGAGGCGTCTACGGCGACGACTGGGCGGAGAAGCTGGCAGCCGAACTCGCACGGCTCCTGGGGATCCCGGCGGCGTCGGTGGAACTGGCCGATCGGAGCGGCAGCCCTGGGGTCATCTGCCGACGAGTCAACGACCCTGGAGTGGTGGAACTCGTGCACGGCAACGAACTCCTGGGCGCCCGGCAGTCCGGCTACGACAAGGAGCTCAAGCGCGAACATCCGCTGTACACGGTGACCGCGGTGGCCGGATGTCTTCGCGATGCCGGTGCACCGGCCGGCCATCCCGAGGTCGGAGCTCTCAGCGGGTTCGACGTGTGGGCGGGCTACCTGCTGTTCGACGCCTGGATCGCCAACACGGATCGCCACCATGAGAACTGGGGAGTCCTGATCGACCGTCGGGACGGCAGGACCCGTCTGGCACCGTCCTTCGACCACGGATCGAGTCTGGGCTTCAATCATGCCGCGTCTGTGAACTCGGGCCAGCTGGCGGGAATGGATGCGGTGGAACGCTGGTGCAGGAAGGGCCGCAGCAGTCACTTCGCCGGACGGCCACGTCTGGTCGACGTTGCCGCGGAAGCTCTCGACCTGGCCGGCCACGACGCCTGGCTGTACTGGATGTCCCGACTCCGGCAGCTTCGGCCGGAGTCATGGAACGGGATCATCGAACAGGTTCCATCGGTCAGAATGTCGGAGGCGACCCGTACCTTCGTGGGTAGGGTTCTGGACGTAAACCGGAGGAGGTTGCTCGATGTCTGTGACCGAGCTGCCTGACACGGTCCACCCGAGCCACTCTCACGAAGGTCGTCGGCTCCTCCTGGTCTGGCAGGATCCGGCGACTCGATCCTTTGATCCGGTCGGCGCCCTGGTCCGCGACGCCGACGGATCCTTCGTCTTCCGCTACATCCGCCGCGCAGCGGGGCTGCGTGCTTTCCGGCCGCTGGCGTCGTTCCCGCAGCTGGATGGGATCTACCGGTTCGCCGACCTCCCACCATTCTTCGAGAACCGTGTGATGTCCCCACGCCGGCCGGACTACCCCGAATACGTTCGCGCGCTGCACCTCAGCGTCGGAGAGGCGACGCCGTTCGAGATGCTCGCCCGTACCGGCGGGTCGCGGGCAACCGACACCTTCCACGTGGTGGCGGAGCCCACCACCGACCCCGATGGGCGAGTGCGAACCGTGTTCCTCGCCCACGGCGTTCGATATATCGAGGGAGCCAGCGAGCGCATCTCTCGCCTGAACCCCGGCGACACCCTGACGCTGCGCCCCGAGCCCGACAATGTGCACAACGCCCGAGCGCTACTTATCGATGTTCATGCAGGCGAGGCGGTCGGCTACGTACCCAACTGGATGCTTGACGTCGTGGGACGACTGGTCGAGGACGACCCAGATCACCGGCTCACGGTCGAGCTCGCAAACGGACCGGACACCCCGGCCCATCTTCGACTGTTATGCCGCCTGGAAGCCACCCTTCCAGCCGGATGGGACTCCCCGCGTGACCCTGACTTCGAGTACATCGAGATCGGGCCCGCCGATGGAGCCCCGCCCAGCCGGTAGCTCCGCAAGCGGGTCAGGGGGTCAGCCCCAGATCTCGGCGGCGGTGTCGACGACGAGGCGGAGCTTGGCGACCTCCTCCTCGTACGTCAGCGCGTTGCCCTCGACCGTGGACGCGAACCCGCACTGCGGGGACAGGCAGAGCTGGTCCAGCGGGACGTACTTGGCGGCCTCGTCGACGCGCCGCTTGAGGTCGTCCTTCGACTCCAGCTCGCCGCGCTTGGTGGTGACCAGGCCGAGCACGACCATCTTGCCCGGCGGGACGAAGCGCAGCGGCTCGAAGCCGCCCGAGCGCGCGTCGTCGTACTCCAGGAAGAAGCCGTCCACGGCGAGCTCAGTGAACAGGGCCTCGGCGACGAAGTCGTAGCCGCCCTCGGCCACCCAGGACGAGCGGAAGTTGCCCCGGCACATGTGGGTGGTCACCGCCATGTCCGAAGGCCGGCCCGCGATCGCGGCGTTGATCTGCTTGATGTTGCGCAGGTGCTGGCGCTCGGCGTCGTCGCCGCGCTCGGCCAGCATGGCCCGCTGCGCCGGGTCGTTGAGGTAGGCCAGGCTGGTGTCGTCCAGTTGCAGGTACGTGCAGCCGAGCTCGGCCAGCGCCGCGACCTCGGCCGCGTACGCCGCGGACAGGTCGGACCAGAACTGCTCCTCGTCCGGGTAGACGGCCGGGTCGATCGAGGCCCGGCCGCCGCGGTAGTGGACCATCGAGGGCGACGGGATCGTCAGCTTCGGCATGGCCGTGGTCACCGTGTCCCGCAGGAACGTGAACGCCTCGGCGAAGATCGGCTGCTCCAGCCGGATCGGCCCGTCCACCCGCAGCGCGGCCGGGGCGAAGTCGAGCTCGCCGTCCGCGTTCTTGAACTGGACGTGCATCGAGTCCTTCGCCCGGCTGATCCCGCCGAGGGAGTAGATGAAGTCCATGTGCCAGGACGCGCGGCGGAACTCGCCGTCGGTCGCCGCCGGCAACCCGATCTCCTCCTGCATCCGGATCGCGTCCCGGATGGCCCCGTCCTCGACCACTCGCAGACCCTTGTCGGACATGCGACCGGCGGCGTGATCGGCCCGCGCCCGGTGCAGGCGCGCAGGGCGCAGCAGGCTGCCGACGTGGTCGCCGCGGAAGGGCGGGCGCTCGCGCATCGTCATACCGTCTTTCTACCCGGTGTCCGGCTAGGATCCTGCCCTCAACCTGGGGGGGTACAGAATTGAGACGCTGGGTCGCCGCCGGCGTCGCCGCGGTGCTGGCGGCCGGAGCGGCCGTCGGGGTCACGCTCGCCGTCCGGCCGAGCCCGGCCGGAGCGGCCCCGGCCACCGCCGGAATCGTCGTCACCGTGTCGACCGGGTCGGCCGCGGCCACGCACGGTCTGCTGCAGGTCTGGTCCCGGCAGGCCGACGGCACCTACCGCAGCGCGTACGGGCCGACGACGGCCTGGGTCGGCGCGGCCGGGGTCGGCGCCACCCGGGAGGGCCTGAGCAAGACCCCGACCGGCGTGTACGGGCTGACCGAGGCGTTCGGCACGGCGGCCGACCCCGGGACCGGGCTGCCGTACCGGCGGGTGGACGGCAACGACTGGTGGGTCTCCGACGTGAGCTCGCCGTACTACAACACGTACCGCCGCTGTGCCCCCGGGTCCTGCCCGTTCGACGAGCGGGCGGGCGAGCGGCTGGCGATCCCGCAGTACGCGAACGCGACGGTGATCAACTACAACCGCAGCCCGGTCCGGGCCGGCGCCGGCAGCGCGTTCTTCCTGCACGTGTCGAACAACCGGCCGACCGCCGGCTGCGTGGCGATCGGCGCCGTGCACCTGCAGCGGGTGATGCGGCTGCTCACGCCGGCGCAGCGGCCGGTGATCAGCATCGGCGTCGGCTCGGCCGCGACCGCGCCGATCACCGACGCGAACCGGCTGGCCGCGACGCACAACCCGATCGGCGCCCAGGACCCGCCGGGCGTGCTCGGCGCGAGCAAGGTCCGGGTCCGCGGCTGGGCGCTGGACCCGGACAACAAGGCGGCCGGGCTCCGGATCCGGATCTACAGCGACTCCGTCGGCGTCGCCTCGATCACCACCACCGTCGCCCGGCCGGACGTGGCCCGGATCTACGGGGCCGGGCCGCGCCAGGGCTACTCGACCGACCTGACGCTGGCCCGGGGCCCGCACACGATCTGTACGTACGCGCTGAACATCGGGACGGGCACCGGCAACCCGAGCCTGGGCTGCCGGGCCGTCACCGTCACCTAGCTAGGCGATGAAGTACATCGGGTTGGGCAGCTTGAACGCCTTCTGCTCGTGCCCGCCCTGCAGGTCGGAGAACTGGTCGCCGACGTTGGCCACGATCCGGTAGCCCAGCGACTCGATGTGCTTGCGGGTCAGCGACTTGTACTGGACGGTCGTGCAGGTCGCCTGGCAGGTCAGGTACGCCGGGATCGGCAGCGTGCGGTCCCGGGTGAAGACCGTCTTCGGGGTCGGGTAGCCGACCTTGGCCAGGTTGCCCTCGGTCGCCGCCTGCTGGGTGTCCGGCCGGCCGGTGACGAAGAACAGCGTGTAGCCGTGCGCGGTCGCCCACGCGGTCGTCTGCACCATGCCGAAGACCGCCGGGAACTTCTGGTCCAGCACGAACTCGGCGTTGGTCGTCGGGTTGAACCCGAAGTCCTCGGAGATCTCGTAGTTGTAGGTCAGCAGCGCGGTGTCGTCGACGTCCAGCACCAGGGCCGGCTTCTTCGGACCCCGCTCGTGGGTGGCCAGGTACGTGGTCAGCTGCGCCTCGTCCCGCTTGACCTCGGCCGCGTACGGCGAGGTCGGCGACGCGATGCCGGTCGAGGTCGGGTCGCCGTAGAAGAACTTGATCTGGTTCTTGACCAGGCCCAGGTTCGGGATCTGGTTCGAGTGCGTCGGCGTCGGGTCGAGCACCGGGGCCGGGGCGGCCGCGGGCTTCGGGTCGGCGACGGCCGAACCGGCACCGACCAGGCCGAGGCCGACGGCCAGGGCGGCAAGGGTCGCGAGGGCGCGCTTGGAGCGCACGGGCACCTCCAGGAGCAGGGGGAGCGCCGGAACCGGCGCCCGTCGGACACCCCACACCTGTGTCTCGATCCAGGTCAACACTAGTTTGTGGGTTCGTGACCTACCTCGCCGCGGACAACCGCTACGACTCCATGCAGTACCGCCGCAGTGGCCGCAGCGGCCTGCTGCTACCGGCCCTCTCGCTCGGGCTCTGGCACAACTTCGGCGGCGACCGGCCCTGGGAGACGCAGCGCGCGATCGTGCGGCGGGCGTTCGACCTCGGGATCACGCACTTCGACCTGGCCAACAACTACGGCCCGCCGTACGGGTCGGCGGAGTCGAACTTCGGCCGGATCCTCGGCACCGACCTGGCGCCGTACCGGGACGAGCTGGTGATCTCGACCAAGGCCGGCTACGACATGTGGCCCGGCCCGTACGGCGACCACGGCTCCCGCAAGTACCTGCTGGCCTCGCTGGACCAGTCCCTGGACCGGATAGGCGTGGACTACGTCGACATCTTCTACTCCCACCGGCTCGACCCGGACACGCCGCTGGAGGAGACGATGGGCGCGCTGGACACCGCCGTCCGCTCCGGCCGCGCGCTCTACGCCGGGATCTCCTCCTACAGCTCGGAGCGGACCCGGGAGGCGGCCGCGGTCCTGCGGGAGCTGGGCACGCCGCTGCTGATCCACCAGCCGTCGTACTCGATGCTCAACCGCTGGGTCGAGGAGGACCACCTGCTCGACACGCTGGCCGGCGTCGGCGCGGGCTGCATCGCGTTCTCGCCGCTGGCCCAGGGGCTGCTCACCAGCCGCTACCTGAACGGCGTGCCGGCCGACTCCCGGGTCGCCACCGGCGGCGCGATGAGCGCGGACATGCTCACCGAGGACCGGCTGGACCGGGTCCGGGCGCTGAACGACGTCGCCGCCCGCCGAGGGCAGTCGCTGGCCCAGCTCGCCCTGGTCTGGGCGCTGCGGGACCCGCGGATGACCTCGCTGGTGATCGGGGCCAGCAGCGTCGCCCAGCTGGAGGACAACGTGGCCGCGCTGGACAACCCCGCGCTGGCCGGCGACGAGCTCGCCGAGATCGACCGGCACGCCCTGGACTCGGACATCGACCTCTGGGCGGCGTCCAGTTCGGGATGATTTCACCGTCTTCTCCGTCCCGACATGCCGTGCCGGACGTTTCGACGAAACAGCGTTGGAGACGAACCCTGTGCGGACGTCGCTCGGTGAGCGTCGCCGAGCGGGGGACCGGAGGCGTATGGACGAGGTGGTCACGCTGCCCGACGGCCCGGAAGGGGCGAGTTTCGCCCGCCGGGCCATGAAGCGCGCCGCCGACCTCTGGCTGCTCGACCGCGAGCTCACCGAGACCGCGTTGCTGCTGGTCAGCGAGCTGGCCACGAACGCGATCCGGCACGGCACGCCGCCGGTGAAGCTCTCGCTGCAGCTGGACAAGGACCGGTTGCGGGTCGAGGTCACCGACAGCTCGCCGGCACTGCCGCACCTGGACCACCCCGGTCCGGACCAGACCGGCGGCCGGGGCCTGCAGATCGTCCAGCAGCTGGCCACCAAGTGGGGCGCGAGCGCGTCCCCGCGCCGGCTCGGCAAGACCGTCTGGTTCGACCTCCTGCGCAGCTAGCTTCCGCCGGCCGCCCGTTCCAGCGTGAGCACAGGAGCGTAGGACAGGGACCGGTGTACCGGCATACCGTGGGCGGTAGATCCACGGCCGGTCCGGCCGGTCGGGCCGGGAAGGAGGAACGGTGTCCGCTCTTCGCGTCGCGGTGATCGGCTCCGGCCCGGCGGGGGTGTACGCGGCCGCCGCGCTGACCAAGGCGGGCAACGTCGAGGTCGACGTCCTGGACCGGCTGCCCGCGCCGTACGGGCTGGTGCGGTACGGGGTGGCGCCGGACCACGTCAAGATGAAGTCGGTCGACGCGGCCCTGCGCCGGGTCCTCGAGGACCCCGCGGTCCGCTTCCTCGGCAACGTCGACGTCGGCACCGACATCACCCGCGAGGAGCTGGCGACCTACTACGACGCGGTCGTGTTCGCGACCGGCGCCGCGGTGGACCGGCGGCTGGACGTCCCGGGCGAGGACCTGCACGGCAGCTTCTCCGCCACCGACTTCGTGGCCTGGTACAGCGGCCACCCGGACGCCGAGCTGGACCGCTTCACGCTGACCGCGACGCACGCGGTGGTCATCGGCGCCGGCAACGTCGCGGTCGACGTGGCCCGCGTGCTGACCAAGACCTCGGACCTGCTGGCCAGCACCGACGTACCGGGGCACGTGCTGGACGTGCTCGCGGCCAGCGCGATCACCGACGTGACCATGGTGGCCCGCCGCGGGCCCGCGCACGCCCGGTTCACCACCAAGGAGCTGCGCGAGCTCGGCGAGATCACCGGCTCCGACATCGTCGTGGACCCGGCCGACCTGGAGCTGTCCGAGGCCGAGCAGGCCGAGGTCGAGGGCGACCGGACGCTGCGGGCCAACCTCGAGGTGCTGCGCGACTGGGCCGGTCGGGAACCGGAGGGGCGGTCGCGGACGCTGCGGATCAGGTTCTGGCTGCGCCCGGCCGAGGTGCTGGGCACGTCCGTGGTCGACGGGTTCCGGGCCGAGCGGACCGTGCTGAAGGACGGGCGGGTGACCGGGACCGGCGAGACGCTCGACCTGCCGGCCCAGATGGTGCTGCGCTCGGTCGGCTACCGGGTCGTGCCGCCGGCCGACCTGCCGCTGGACCCCGACTCCGGGACCGTCCCGCACGACGGCGGCCGGGTCCTCCTCGACGGCAGGCCCATGCCCGGCGTGTACGTCGCGGGCTGGCTCAAGCGCGGCCCCAGCGGGATCATCGGCACCAACAAGCCGGACGCGACCGAGACGGTCACCTCCCTGCTGGCGGACGCGCCCGACCTGCCGCGCGCGCCCGAGCGGGACCCGGACGCGATCGTCGAGCTGCTGCTCGAGCGCAAGGTGCAGGCGGTCGGCTGGACCGGCTGGGAGGCCATCGACGCGGCCGAGAAGGCGCTCGGCGAGGAGCGCGGGGAGTGCGCCCGGGTCAAGATCGCCGACCGGGACACGCTGCTCAAGACGGCGCTCGGCGCCTGAACTTCCCCCGGCGGCCGCCTGCGGACACCGCGCGGCGCCGGGGTGCAGACCACCCCACCGGCGGCGCCCGTCGCGGCGGCGCCGGGGTGTCGGACCGCACGTCGTGCGCCGCTCGTCCGTGCCGGGGCTCGGGCCGGGGGTTGGCAGGCGGCCACGGCCGGACGCCCGTAACCGTCCGGTTGCGGCGGCTGCGACCACACACGGGCGTACGGGGGGCCGACGTACGGTGAGGGCGTGAGGGGCACATGGCGATGGGCGCTGGTCGCCGTCGGCGTCGCCGTGCTGGTGTCCCTGCCGCTGGCGGTGAGCGCGCTCCCGGCGAGCGGCACCGACATCTCGGCGACCGACCTGCTGCGCAGGGTCCAGTCGTCCGGCTCCGTCCCGCACTCCGGGTACGCGGAGTCCGTCGGCGGCCTCGCGCTGCCCCTGACCAGCGACTTCACCGCGCTGACGAGCCTGCTCGGGGACCGGACCCGGATCCGGTCCTGGTGGCGGGGCGAGGAGGACTGGCGGATCGACGCGGTGCAGACGACCGGGGAGGCCGGGACGTACCGGGACGCCGACGGGATCTGGAACTGGGACTACGAGCAGGGCACGATCGTGCGGACCAACGAGCCGACCGTCCGGCTGCCCCGGGTCGCCGACGTGGAGCCGGCCGCGCTGGCCCGGCGGCTGCTGTCCGAGGCCCGGCCGGCGGACGTGTCCCGGCTGCCGGCCCGCCGGATCGCGGGCCGGGACACGGCCGGGCTGCGGCTGACGCCGTCCGACCCCGGAACCACCGTGGACCGGCTCGACGTGTGGGTGGACGGGGAGACCGGTCTCGCCCTGCGCGTCGAGGTGTACGGCCGGGGCGCGGCCCGGCCGATCCTCGCGACCGCCTTCCTCGACTTCAGCACCGACGACCCGCCGGCGTCCGCGACCACGTTCGCCCCGGCCGAGCCGGACAGGGTCCGCGGTGAGGTGAACCCGGACCTGGCCGCGGCGGTCAACCTGTTCGCGCCGGTGATCCCGCCGCCGACGCTGGCCGGGCTGCCGGCCCGCGACGACGTGGCGGGCCTCGGCGCCATCGGCCAGTACGGCAGCGGGCTCACGCTGCTCGTCGCCGCGCCGCTGCCGGGCCGGATCGCGCGGCCGCTGCGGGAGCAGCTGACCAAGACGCCGGGCGCGATCAAGACGGACCTGGGCGTACGGATCGCGGTCGGGCCGTTGTCGTTGCTGCTCACCAACTCGCAGAACCGGCTCAGCTGGCTGATCACGGGCACGGTCACCGCGGCCACCCTGGACCGGGCCGCGGCCGAGATCGCCGCCGACCCCCCGTTCGTGCGGCCACGGTGACGGCCGCGATCAGGACCGTGGGGCTGACCAAGCGGTACGGGTCGGTCACCGCGGTGGACGGGATCGAGCTCGACGTGCAGCCGGGCGACATCTACGGCTTCCTCGGCCCGAACGGCTCCGGCAAGACCACCACCGTCCGGATGCTGCTCGGGCTGGTGCTGCCGACCTCGGGCACGGTGGAGGTGCTCGGCGCCCCGATCCCGAAACAGGCCCGGTCGGTGCTCTGGAAGGTCGGGGCGCTGGTCGAGTCGCCGGCCGCGTACGGGCATCTGGGCGCGCGGGCGAACCTCTCGATCATGGACGCGGCCGGGCCCGGCGGGTCCCGGCGAACCCGCAAGGCCCGCATCGACGAGGCGCTGGAAGAGGTCGGGCTGGCCGGCGTCGGGCGGCGGCCGGTCAAGGCGTACTCGCTGGGGATGCGGCAGCGGCTCGGCATCGCCGCCGCCCTGCTGCGCCGGCCCGAGCTGCTCATCCTGGACGAGCCGACCAACGGGCTGGACCCGCGCGGCATCCAGGAGATGCGCGCGCTGCTGCTCGGGCTGAACGAGTCCGCGGGCACCACCATCTTCCTGTCCAGCCACCTGCTGGCCGAGGTCGAGCACCTCTGCCGGCGGGTCGGCGTGCTCGACCGCGGCCGGCTGGTCCTGCAGGACACGCTGGCCTCGCTGCGGGCGCCGACCGGGTCGGTCGTGCTGCGGACGCCGGACCCGGAGTGGGCGGTCGCGCTGCTGGACGGCGAGCTGCGCTCCCGCGAGGGCGACCGGCTGGTCGTCCGGGCCGCCGACCCGGCCGCGCTGAACGCCCGGCTGGTCGGGCACGGGATCCGGATCTCCGAGCTGACCGAGGAACGCCGCTCGCTGGAGGACGTCGTGCTGGCCGCGACCACCAGCAGCTCGGACCGGGTGGACGGGCACACGATCCAGGTCGGCACCAGCGGGCCGCGGGCGGAGATCCTCGACAGCGACGACTCGGCCTGGTCCCGGCCGCCGGACGCGCCGACCCCGATGCCACTCCCGAGCCGCCGCCCCCACACCGACCCCACCCCTGCCAGCCCGGCCCCTGCCGCCCCCTCCTCGAACGGGTTCCGGAGCGGCCCGGCCGCGGATGGAAGCCGGACCGAGCCGGCCGCGGATGGAAGCCGGACCGAGCCGGCCGAGCCGGACGGGGTCCGGAACGGGCCGCGCGCCGAGGCCGAGCCCGCGACCGAGGAGAGCCCGTGATCGGTGTCGAGCTGGTCAAGATGCTGCGCCGGCCACGGACCTGGGTGGTGATCGCGCTCATCGACGCGCTGCCCACGCTGGTCGCGTTCCTGCTCGCGCTGACCGACGTCGGCCCGCGCCCCGGGACCGGACCGGCGTTCCTGTCCGCGGTGCTGAACAACGGCGTGCTGTTCCCGGCGGCGGCGCTGGCGATCGTGCTGCCGCTGTTCCTGCCGGTGTCGGTGGCGATCGTGTCCGGCGACTCGATCGCGGGTGAGGCCCAGGCCGGGACGCTGCGCTACCTGCTCGCGCGGCCGGCCGGGCGGACCCGGCTGCTGGTGGCGAAGCTGGTCACGGTGCTCGTCTTCGTGGCGATGGCGGTCGTGGTCGTCGTCGTGACGGCGTACTTCGTGGGCACGTCGCTGTTCGGGACCTCGCAGCTGGCCGGCGGGAACATCGTGTCGGTCTCGGGCGAGCCGCTGACCCCGCAGCAGGCGGCGCTGCGGACGCTGCTGGCGATGGCGTTCGTGGCCTTCTCGATGCTCGGGGTCGCGGCGATGGCGGTGTTCCTGTCCACGCTGAGCGACTCGCCGCTGGCGGCCGCGATGGGCGCGCTGGCGTTCCTGGTCGCGTCGTCGCTGCTGCTGACGCTGGACGCGGCCGACTCGATCCGGCCGTACCTGCCGACGCGGTACTGGCTGGCGTTCGTGGACCTGTTCCGGCAACCGATCCTCTGGCGCGACATCGTCCGCGGGGTCGGCCTGCAGGCCGTCTACGTCGCCGTCCTCCTCGGCGCCGCCTGGGCCAACTTCACCACCAAGGACATCAAGAGCTGAGGCTCAGCGATTCCCCTGGCGCCAGACGTCGACCGGCGGACGCTGCGACGCCGGGGGCGGCGCGGCCGGCGGCGCGACCGGCTGGTACGGACGTGCGGGCGGCAGTGCCGGGAGGTTCTGCGGCCGCATGGGCCCGGACGGCGGCCCGGCCGACACCGGCCGAGCAGGCATCGGCGCCGGCGGTCGAGCGGTCATCGGGCGCTGCTGGTTCGGCCAGACGGTCACCACGGGCGACCGCTGCGGGTGGGCGGTCTGCAGATGCCACCCGAGCAGGGCCGGGTCGCCGACCTGGCCGCAGACGTGGCAGGTCCCGACGCTCGGTGCGGCCGCCTTGCCGACCGGGATGAGGATCGCCAGCGCGGACAGGAGCACGAGCGGCGACGTGAACACGATGCCGACCAGGAACGCACTGAGCCCGAAGAAGGTCCAGAACCCGGCCCACATCAGACACCAGATGATCCATAGCACTCTGCCGGTCGACATTCGCTCCCCGTCCCCGTTGACGTACGCGCGCCGGATCCTCCCGGCGACGGCGGCAAGTGTGAACCCTCTGCCGCACCGGTGTGACGCGTTCCGGGAAACTGGTCAGGCCCGCAGCGTCGAGCAGTCCGCCGGGGTCGGCTGGGTCGGGGCGGCCGGGCCGAGCACGGACAGCACCAGCGCCTGCACCAGCCGGTCGGTCGGCAGCTGGCCGTGGTCGAGCTGCGCGTCGGCGCAGACGGACTGGACCGGGATGTTCAGCGCGCCGTCCAGGCGGGCCGAGTCCGGTGGGTCGACGACCTGGTCCTGGGTCGTCCAGAGCGACACCCAGACCGGTCCGGCCGGGGTCTCGTCGGTGTTCAGCCGGTTCAGCAGCACGCTGTTCGGGACCAGCTCCTGGCACGCGGTCGGGCACTGCCCGGGCAGCAGCGAGGCCCCCAGCGCGGCGATCGACGTCCCGTGGTGCGGGGAGCCGAGCGTGACGATCCGGCGGGCGACCGCGGCCCCGCCCTCCTGCTCGGCCCAGAGCCGGGCCACCACCCCGCCGGCCGAGTAGCCGATCACGTCCACCGACGGCGCCCCGGCCGCGAGCTCGGCCCGGGCGGCCTTGTCCAGCACGGTCGCCTGGTCCGTCAGCTCGCCGGTGCCATCGCCGGGCAGCCGGACCACGGTCGCGTCCCGGCCGGCCGCGCGCAGCCGGGCCGCGAGCGCGTCCAGGGCCGTGGTCGCGCCGCCGTACCCGGGGACGAGCAGGACCGGGCCGGGTACGTCCTGCCGGACCGGGGCCGCGGCCGCGGGCCTGCCGACTCGCTGGAGGACCACCAGCACGACCGCGAGCAGCACCGCCACCACGACCACCGCGACGACGCCGAGCAGGAGCCGGCGCCGTGCGGGAGGCAGGGCGGAGAGCATCTGCCCATCCTGCGCGGAACCCGGTCAGCCCGGCGTGAACTGTCGGAGCCCACCGCTACGGTCCCGGCATGGCTCTCGACTTCCAGCTCGTCATCGACTCCGCCCAGCCCCACGTGCTCGCCGACTGGTGGGCCGAGACGCTCGGCTGGGACGTCGAGGGGACCGACGAGGGGTTCATCCGCTCGATGATCGACAAGGGGTTCGCCACCGTGGAGGACACGGTCGTCCACGACGGGCAGCTGAAGTGGAAGACCGGGGCGGCGATCAACCACCCGGACGGCAAGGAGAGCGGACGGCCGCGGATCCTGTTCCAGCTGGTGCCGGAGGGCAAGACCGTGAAGAACCGGCTCCACCTGGACCTGCGCCCGGTCGCCGAGGCGAGTGAGATGCAGCTCTCGGATCTGGAGGCGCGCGGGGCGACCTTCCTCTGGACCGGCGAGGAGGGGCCGCACGCGAAGTGGGTGACGATGGCCGACCCCGAGGGCAACGAGTTCTGCGTGCCGACGGCCTAGTCGACGAGCACGACCTCCAGGGTGCGCGGGCCGTGCACGCCCTCGACCCGGTTCAGCTCGATGTCGCTGGTCGCGGACGGCCCGCTGATCCAGGTCAGCGGGCGGTCCGGGTCCAGCCGGGCCACCGCCTCGGGCACGATCTGCACGACCTGGTCGGCGCGGACCACGCACAGGTGGTAGTCCGGCACCAGGGTGATCATCCGGCGGCCCTGGTCGGGCGAGGAGTCGAGCACGATCGTGCCGGTCTCGGCGACCGCGACCGCGCAGGCGGTGACGACCCCGTCCAGGTCGTCCAGCTCGGCGGCGGTGAGATCGTCGTCCCGGACGGCGCCGGGCAGGTCCCAGGGCAGTCCGGGCGGGACCACGACCCGGGCGGCGCCGCGTTCGGTGAGCGCGTCGACCAGGGTGCCGGCCAGCTCCGGCTCGGCGCAGCGGCGTACGGACGCCTTGTAGTCGACCAGCCGGTCCACCAGCAGGTCGAGCAGCGCGGTCCGGTCCAGCTCGCCGGTCCGCCGGTAGTCCCGCCGCACCTCCGCCGGCGCCGGCCGGTCCGCCAGCGCCCGGCGGATCCGCCCCAGCACCTCGTCCCGCGCGGAGCTCACGAGCCGTCCCCGTGCGTGCGGGTCCACCAGTCCCGGAAGGACTCGGCCGGTGGGAGGGGCAGGTCGCGGCTGGAGGTCCAGCCGGACAGGGGCGGCGGCAGGGTCGAGAGCCGGCCGCGGCGCCGGCCGAGCAGGCGACCCGCCTTGGACACCGCCAGCGCGACCGCCCACCGCCGCGGTGACCCCATCGCGTACGCGACCGATCGCATCACCGCGCGCTCCGCCGCCGGGTGCGGGACCTGCGAGCGCAGGTGCACGAGCATCGAGGGGATGTCGATCGCCACCGGGCAGGCGTCGTAGCAGGCCCCGCAGAGCGAGGACGCGTACGGCAGGGTCGAGTTCTGCGACGGCCCGGTCATCTGCGGCGACAGCACCGCCCCGATCGGCCCCGGGTAGATCGACCCGTACGCGTGCCCGCCGGTCCGCTCGTAGACCGGGCACACGTTCAGGCAGGCCGAGCACCGGATGCACCGCAGCGCGGCCCGGCCCTCCGGGTCGCTGAGCACCGCCGTACGCCCGTTGTCCAGCAGCACCAGGTGGAACTCCTGCCCCTCCACCGCCCCCGACCACATCGACGTGTACGGGTTCATCCGCTCGCCCGTGGACGAGCGCGGCAGCAGCTGCAGGAACACCTCCAGGTCCTGCCAGGTCGGCACCAGCTTCTCGATGCCCATCACGGTGATCAGCGTGCGCGGCAGCGTGATGCACATCCGCCCGTTGCCCTCGGACTCGACCACGGACAGCGTGCCGGTCGAGGCGACCGCGAAGTTCGCGCCGGAGATCGCGACCCGGGCGTCGAGGAACTTCTGCCGCAGGTGCCGCCGGGCCGCATCGGCCAGCGCCGGCGGCGAGTCGGTGAGGTCGGCCGGCGCGGGCAGCCCGACCCGGCCCATCTCGCGCAGGAAGATCTCCCGGATCTCGGCCCGGTTGCGGTGGATCGCCGGCACCAGGATGTGCGACGGGGTGTCGTGCCCGAGCTGCACGATCAGCTCGGCCAGGTCGGTCTCCCAGGCCGCGATCCCGGCCGCCTCCAAGGCCTCGTTGAGGCCGATCTCCTGGGTCGCCATCGACTTGACCTTGACGACCTCGTCGGCCCCGGTCGCCTGCACCAGCGCCGTGACGATCCGGTTGGCCTCGGTCGCGTCCCGGGCCCAGTGCACGGTGCCGCCCCGCGCGGTCACCGCCTCCTCCAGCTGGACCAGCAGCTCCGGCAGCCGGGCCAGGGTGTCGTCCTTGATCGCCGCGCCGGCCGCGCGCAGCGCCGCCCAGTCCGGCACCTCGCCGACCACCCGGGCCCGCTTGGCCCGGATCGTCGCGGTCGCGTTGCCGAGGTTGCGGCGCAGCTGGGTGTCGGCGATCGCGGCCCGGGCCGCCTGCGGGAACGGCGCCCCGTGCAGGTGCGACTCCGGGTCCGCCCGCGGCAGCCCCAGGAAGACCGTCACTGTGCCCACTCCTCGGACAGGCCGGAGGGCGCCGGCGCCGACCGGCCGGCCCTCGTCGCTCCCCGCTCGCGCTGCGGGCACTCGCGCTCGCTCATGAGCCCTCCCGGGAGGCCAGGATCTCGGCCAGGTGGACGGTCCGGACCCCGGTCCGGAGCCGGGACAGCCCGCCGCCGATGTGCAGCAGGCAGGACGAGTCGCTCGCCGCGCAGACCTCGGCCCGGGTGTCCAGGACCGCGCGCATCTTGTCGGCCAGCATCGCGGTCGAGGTGTCCGCGTTCTTCACCGCGAACGTGCCGCCGAACCCGCAGCACTCCTCCGCGCCGGGCAGCTCGACCAGGTCCAGCCCGCGGACCTCGCGCAGCAGCCGCAGCGGCTTGTCCCCGACCCGCAGCAGCCGCAGTGAGTGGCAGGTCGGGTGGTACGTGACCCGGTGCGGGTACGACGCCCCGACGTCGGTCACCCCGAGCACGTCGACGAGGAACTCCGACAGCTCGTACGTCCGGGCCGCCACCGCCGCCGCCCGCGCGGCCAGCGCCGGGTCGCCGGACGCGACCGCCGCGTGCTGGTGCCGGACCGAGCCGACGCAGGACCCGGACGGGGCGACCACGGCCTCGTACGGCTCGAAGGTCTCGACGTACCGGCGGATCAGCGGCAGCGCCTCGCCCGGGTAGCCGGTGTTGACGTGCATCTGCCCGCAGCAGGTCTGGCCGGGCGGGAACACGACCTCGTGCCCGAGCCGCTCCAGCAGCTCGACGGTCGCCTTCCCGGCGGCCGGCACCACGGCGTCGACCAGACAGGTCAGGAACAGCGCGATCCGCACGACGCCATCACAGCACGGAACCGATCAGTCCGGGCGGCCGGCCGCCGCCGGATCTTGACCGAGCCGATCGGCCGGGCCGGACCGGTCAGTCGTTCCGGCCCAGGGGGTCCGTCGCGTCGGCGGAGGTGCGGTGCTCGTTCGCCGACGGGTGGTCCTCGCGCTCGTCGGAGTCGGCCAGGATCGCCGCCGCCTCCGCCCGGGGGTCGTCGCTGCCCGCGGCCAGCTCCTCGGGCAGCAGGTCGTCGGCCCGGTGCCGGATGCGCGCCGCGTCCTGTGGATCCATGATCCCGGCATCCCCGATCGTGGTCCGGGGCAACCCCGACGCCGCCGCGCCCGCCTCCGCGGCCCAGGCCGGGTGCTCGCGCAGCGCCCAGCCCGCCGGGACCAGGCCGGTCCGCATCCCCCGCCGGGCGTCCTCGTCGTGGGAGGCGAACCAGACGTGCCCGAGGACCAGCAGCAGGAACGCGAACGCGGTCCAGTCGTGCACGAACGTCGCGCCGATGCGCAGGTTCAGCGGCGAGCGCCGCCCGTACGCCATGATCAGGCCGGTCCCGAGCAGCACCAGCCCGCCGCCGGCCGAGAGCGAGGCGTTGAGCTTCTGCCCGGCGTTGAACTTGCCGACCGGGAGCCCGGCGGTGCGCCGGTTGCGCAGCCGCAGCCAGTCCCGGTCGGTCCGGGTGAAGCGGTTGAGCAGCACGAAGTCCGCCCGGGTGGCCCGGGCCAGCACGCCGAGCAGGGCCGGTACGGGCAGCGCCAGCCCGGACCAGACGTGGATGTCCACGACGACGTTGCGGCGGCCGACGAGCTCCGCGATCGGCTCCAGGTAGAGCGCGGCCGCGGTGGCCAGGCAGACGACGCCCAGCACGGCGGTGGCCCGGTGCACGGCCCGCGACGACGGCGCGAACCGGGTCAGCTCAGCCGGTGGGTTCATCGCTGCGTCCGTTGGACCTGCCGACGAAGCCGTCGACGTCGTAGCCGCGGTGCTCCCAGTAGCCCGGTTGGACGTCCGCGGTCAGCTCGATGGTGTCCAGCCACTTGGTGGACTTGTAGCCGTACATGGGCAGGACGGCGAGGCGGACCGGGCCGCCGTGCGCGTTGCTGATCGGCCCGCCCTGCATCGAGGTCGCCACCAGCACGTCCCGGCGGCGGGCCTGGTCCAGGGTCAGGCTCTCCGAGTACGACCCGTCGTAGGAGGTGAACCGGACGGCCGTGGCCTCGGGCCTGGGCCGGACCGCGTCGAGCAGGTCCGGCAACGCGACCCCGGACCAGGCCACCGACGGGACCCGCCAACCGGTGACGCACTGGAAGTCGCGCTCCAGCGTGGTCTGCGGCATGGCCGCCAGCTGGGCCATCGACCAGGCCCGGGGCGTACGGACCAGCCCGCCGACGGAGACCCGCAGGGTGGCGGGGTCGCGGCGCGGGATCGAGCTGGTCACCGAGTAGAACCGGAAGCCGGCGCCGGCCGGGATCAGCTGGGTCAGGCCGGTCGGGTCGCGCGGGCCGACGACCCCGAGTACGCCCTGCTCGGCGTCGGACAGCGTGCGCCCGAACGCGACGCCGAGCGCGCCGAACGCGAGCACGCCGAGGACGACGCGCCGTCCGATCGGCGCACCGTTGTCCGACGTCACCCCTCCATCCTGCGCCTCCGCACCGCCCGCACGGCGCGCAGGCCCCCGACCGCGGCCGGGACCGGCCCTCCGCGCGGCGCGGAGATCCCGGCCCGGGCGCGGGACCCATGCCTCCACACGGTCCCCGCGGCGCCCAGGTTGGGGCTGGACGTGGACCTGCGCCTCCGACGGCGCGCGGGTCGGGCGGCCGGGCCGGCACCGGCGCATCCGCGCGCCGCGGAGTCCCCGGCCGGGCCGGGACGCGAGGTCCCGGCCCGCCGGTCGGTTCAGTGCCGCATCGCGGCGAGGACGGCGTCGTGGACGGCGGTGTTCTGCTGCACGCGCCCGAGCCGGGCCGCTCCCGGTCCCTCCGCGGTCAGCGGCGTCGCCGCGCCGGTGTGCTGGTTGGTGGTCCAGTCGACGGTGAACTTCAGGTCCGTACCGGCGACCGTGAACGGACCGTCCTCGGCCGAGGCGCCGTCCCCGGACTCGTCGGCCGGGTCGACGTTCTCGATCGCGAGCCCACCGGTCTCGTGGTCACCCTCGACCAGGATCAGCGTGCCCGGGTGCCGGGCGGCGAACGCCTTCGCGACCGCGACGGTCCGGTCCAGCGCCTGGCCGGCGGTCAGCACGAGGTGCGCGTTGTTCGCGTGCGCCATCTCGTCGATGCCCTCCTCCTCGAGGAAGAGGAAGAACCCGTCCCGGTCCCGGGACAGCACGTCCAGCGCCTTGGTCGCCAGCTCCGGCAACGGCACGACCGGCGCGTACTCCCCACCCTCGCCCTCGTTCTCGGCGGTGAACATCTCCTCGTTGGCGAACAGGCCCAGCAGCTTGCGGGAGTCGCTGGCCCGCAGCTGCGCCCGGGTGCTCACGTAGTCGTAGCCGAGCTGCCGGGCGCGGGCGATCAGGTTGCCCTCGGTGCCCTTGCTCGCCTCGTCGCCCTCGTCCGGGTACGCCCCCGGCGTGCCGGCCGGCAGCCACCAGTCCTCGCCGCCGCCCAGGATCACGTCCGGCTCGCTGTCGACGAGGAACTGCCGGGCGATCTCGCTCTGGTCGTCCCGGTCGGGGACATG
>DASYKU010000071.1 GCA_035995165.1 Mycobacteriales bacterium | reverse complement strand
ACCCCCTGGAAGGTGAAGCGGAGCGAGCACGTGTGGGTTCTTGTATGCGGCCTGCGGAGGGGAGCCCGCTCCGGTAGCCGCGCTGCAGAACGTCAGCACACTCATGAGTGGCTTTCGGTCAGCACCACGGCCAAGGCGGGGAGCACCCCTCCGCCAGGCCGCCCCCCGATCCCGGCCCCGGACCTGACTCCCGTTTCACATTCCCGGGGTTGTAGGGGCGGGACGCCCATGCCGGGGTCCAGGGGCGGCGCCCTGACGGGGTCGAGAGGGGCAGAGCCCCCGGAAAGCCCGAACCAGAACAAGAGAGAACAACCCAAGCCGGAAACGCAGACGCCCCCTGCAGGGCGGAGCCCCCGAAATCCACAACCAACCGAGAAAGAAGGAGCATCAGCGAGAAGCAGGAAAGTGCACAGTGACGACAAGCCCAGGCCCCGCATCGGAGAGACTCACGTTCCCCCCATGAGCGGTGACCAACTCGCGAACGATGGCAAGACCGAGCCCGGCCCCACCAGAATCCCGACCCCGGTCGGAATCAAGCCGGGTGAACCGATCGAAGACGCGCTCACGATCAGCGGCAGGAATCCCGGGCCCGTCGTCGGTGACGGTGAGCGTCCCGGGCCCGGCGCTCACCCGGACCGACGAACGCGCGTGCCGGACCGCGTTGTCGACCAGGTTGACGAGCACCCGCCGGACGGCGCCCCCCTCGGCCGAGACCACGCAGTCGGTCTCGCACGGTGACAACGTGACCGGCACGCGCGCGGCCGAGTAGCGGGAGACCACGTCGCCCGCCAGCGCTTGCAGGTCGACCGCGGAGCGAGCCCGCCGCGGCGCCTCGTCCAGCCGCGCCAGCAGCAGCAGATCGTCGACCAGTCGCCCGAGCCGTTCGACGTCGAGCAGCACGTCCCCGGCGAGCTCACCGGCCGGCGTCCCGGCGTCCACCGCCGCCGCCACCTCCAGCTGCGTCCGCGCGCTCGCCAGCGGTGAGCGCAACTCGTGCGCGGCGTCCGAGACGAACGCACGCTGCCGGGCCCCGGCCGCATCCAGCCGGGCCAGCATGTCGTTGAGCGTCTCGGCCAGCCGGCGGATCTCGTCCTGTGCCGCGGGCACCGGCAACCGGCCCGACCCGGACAGCCCGGCCGCCCCCCGCCGCAGCGCCTCCACCGGCCGTAACGCCCGCCCGGTCACCCACCACATCGCGAACGCCACCACCGCCAGCAGCAGCGGCGCCCCGATCGCCAGCCCGACCAGCAGCACCTTGGCCCCGGACCGGGCCCCGCCGAAGTCGACCGCGACCACCACGGTCTGCCGGTCACCCGCCGGCCCGGCCGGCACCCCGACCACCCGCAGCGGCCCGGACAGCCCCAGCCGGGAGCCGGGCACGACCAGCCGCCGCCCGGCCCGTACGGACGCGACCTCGGCCGGGCGCAGCACCGGGACCAGCTGGTCGGTGCCGGTGGACGCGGCCCGGACCCGGCCCTGCGCGTCGACGACCTGGATCGCCGCGGTGCCCTCGCCGCCCTGCGGCACCGGGTTGGGCAGGCTGCGGGCGTCGACCAGCGCGGCGACCTCGCGGGCGCTCTGCAGTGCGCCCGAGTCGACCGCGGCCTGCAGGGTCCGGGAGCCGGTGACGACCAGCAGCACCGCGCCGGCCACGATCCCGACCCCGAGCAGGACGGTCGCGACGATCGTGAGCCGGGCACGCAGCGACCAACCGGGCCACCGGGGAGCGCTCCCGGTCTTCGTGCTCGGGGTACCCGGCGGGGAGACCGACGGGGCCGGCGCCGCGACGCGGAGGGAGGACCTAACCACCGTCGGCGGCGAGCCGGTATCCGGCGCCGCGCACGGTCTGGACCGCCCGGCGCCCGAACGGAACGTCGATCTTGCGGCGCAGGTAGCCGACGTACACCTCGACGACGTTGAGGTCGCCCTCGTGGTGCGGGTCCCAGACGTTGCGCAGGATGTCGATCTTGGGCACGACCTCGCCGGCCCGGCGCAGCAGGTATTCCAGCAGCGAGAACTCCCGCGGCGTCAGCTCGATCTCGGTGTCACCGCGGGTGACCTGGTGTTTCGCCGGGTCCAGGGCCAGATCGCCGGCGGCCAGCACGGCCGGGCGGGGCGGGGCGCCGCGGCGCAGCAGCGCCCGCAGCCGGGCCACCAGCACCACGTACGAGAACGGCTTGGTCAGGTAGTCGTCCGCGCCGACGTCGAGCCCGTCGGCCTCGTCGTACTCGCCGTCCTTGGCCGAGAGCATGAGCACCGGCACCCAGTTGCCCTCGGCCCGCAGCCGCTCGCAGACCCGGTAGCCGGACAGCCCGGGCAGCATGATGTCCAGGATGATCGCCGCGTACCCACCCTCGTTGGCGCCCTCGCGGGCCCGGTGCAGGCCCGAGACCCCGTCGTGGGCGATGTCGACGGTGAAGCCCTCCGCCTGCAGCCCACGCTTGAGCGCCGCGGCCAGCCGAACCTCGTCCTCGACCACCAGCAGTCGCACCGCGCACCTCCCCGGACCCGGGCACCTTCCCTCAGCATGGCTGTGAGTGGGCTGAGTATCTGCCCTGGGTCCTGGTGAGATGGTCCTCCGGCGGGCACACCGGCGCGGTCGGCGACGTTGGGCAGCATGTACGGCGACGAAGGGGACTGGTGGGCGTGGCGGAACGAGCGAACGAACCTGGCGAGAAGGCGATCGCCGGGCGGGCGACGGAAGCGCCGCCGCGCCCGGCCGGGCCGCCGCGGCAGAACGACCGGCCGGCCAACCAGCCCGGTGACCGGCAGCCCTGGAAGGTCGAGGGCGCGGCCGGTGGCAGCGGTGGTCCGCCGAGCCCGGGCAAGCCGAACTGGGGAAAGGTCCTCCGCCGGACCTGGTGGCTGATCGCCCTGGCCCTGGTCGTGAACTGGATCATCGCCTCGACGTTGATGGGCACATCCCGGACGACGGTGTCGTACACGTTCTTCCGGGAGCAGGTCCAGGCCGGGAACGTCACCGAGGTCACCTCGACCGGCGACACGATCGAGGGCGACTTCCGCAACGCCGCGAAGTACCCGCCGGACGACGGCGACGCCAAGGACGTCACCGCGTTCACGACCGAGCGGCCGTCCTTCGGCGACGACGGGCTGACACAGCTGCTGCTGGACAACAACGTCACGGTCAACGCCAAGCCGGCCGACTCGGTGTCGGTGTTGCAGCAGATCCTGGTCGGCTTCGGCCCGACCCTGCTGTTCATCGGCCTGCTGATCTGGTTCATGCGGCGGGCCGCGGCCGGTGGCGGGCTCGGCGGCCTGGGCGGGATCGGCCGATCAAAGGCCAAGCTGTACGAGCCGGAGGACGGTCCACGCACGACGTTCGCCGACGTGGCCGGGATCGACGAGGTCAAGGCCGAGCTGGCCGAGATCGTCGACTTCCTGCGCCACCCGGAGAAGTACCGCGCGCTGGGCGCGGCCATCCCCAAGGGCGTGCTGCTGTCCGGCGAGCCCGGCACCGGTAAGACGCTGCTGGCCCGCGCGGTCGCCGGCGAGGCCAACGTGCCGTTCTTCCACATGTCGGCGTCCGAGTTCATCGAGATGATCGTCGGCGTCGGCGCGTCCCGGGTCCGCGACCTGTTCGACACGGCGAAGAAGGCCGCCCCGGCGATCATCTTCATCGACGAGCTGGACGCGATCGGCCGGGCCCGCGGCGGTGGCAACATCGGCGGCGTCGACGAGCGCGAGCAGACGCTCAACCAGATCCTCACCGAGATGGACGGCTTCACCGGCACCGAGGGCGTGGTCGTGCTGGCCGCGACCAACCGGCCGGACGTGCTGGACGCGGCGCTGCTGCGCCCGGGCCGGTTCGACCGCCGCGTCGCGGTCAGCCCGCCGGACCAGGACGGCCGTCGGATGATCCTCGAGGTGCACACCCGCAAGGTGCCGCTCGGCCCGGACGTCGACCTGGCCGCGCTGGCCGCGACCACACCCGGCATGGTCGGCGCGGACCTGCGCAACCTCATCAACGAGGGCGCGCTGACGGCCGCCCGCCGGGGCCACACCCAGGTGCTGATGGGCGACCTGACCGACGCGCTGGAGAAGGTCGTGCTCGGCACCCCGCGCAAGATCATGCTCACCGACGAGGAGCGCCGGCGTACGGCGCACCACGAGGGCGGCCACGCGTTGCTGGGCATGCTCACGCCCGGCGCCGACCCGGTCCGGAAGGTCTCGATCATCCCGCGCGGGCACGCGCTCGGCGTCACCTTCCAGAGCCCCGACGCGGATCAGTACGCGTACTCGGAGGTCTACCTGCGCGGCCGGATCGTCGGCGCGCTCGGGGGCATGGCCGCCGAGGAGGTCGTGTACGGCACGACCTCGACCGGGGCCGAGTCCGACCTGGACCAGGTCAGCCGGATCGCCCGCCAGATGGTCGGCCGCTGGGGCATGTCCCCGAAGGTCGGGCCGATCGCGGTGCTGCCGGCCGAGGGCTCCCAGCAGCCGTTCTTCGGCGACTCCAACGGGCCGTCCCAGGCGACCCGGGAGCTGGTCGACGAGGAGGTCCGCCGGATCGTGGACGAGTGCTACGTCCGGGCCGTACAGGTACTGCGGGACAACCGGCAGCGGCTGGAGGCGCTGGCCGACGCGCTGCTGGCCACCGAGACGCTGGACGCCGACGCGGCGTACGACGCCGCCGGCGTGCCCCGGACCGCCCGGCCGGACTTCCGGCCGGACCGGCCCGAGACGGCGGCCCAGGTGCCGGCCCTTCGGGACGCCCAGCAGGCAGGTAGCTGAGCCTGCGATGTGCCTCTCAGGCTGCTCACAGTGCTCCGGACGGAGGATCGTCGCATGACAGCACCGACCCGTTTGCGCGCCCTTCGCTGGGGCGTCCCGGTCGTCGCCGCGGCGGCCGTCACCGTCGTCGCCACCGGGGTGTTCACCGCCCAGGCGGCGCCGTCCCTGCCCGCCAGGACCGCCGGCCAGCTGCTGGTCGACCTGCAGGGGGCGAAGGTCGACGGGCTGTCCGGCACGGTCGTGCAGGACTCCGAGCTCGGCCTGCCGGAGCTGCCGCAGGCCGCCTCAGGGGGCGGCGGCGCGTCGCTGACCTCGCTGCTGACCGGCTCGCACACGCTGCGCGTCTGGTACGCGGGACAGGACAAGCAGCGGGTCGCGCTGCTGGACTCGCTCGGCGAGACCGACGTGATCCACAACGGTACGAACGCCTGGATGTGGTCGAGCGAGTTGAACACGGCCACCCACTACACGGTCCCGGCCGGCAAGGCCGGCAAGGACCAGGCCGACCGGCTGCCGGCCGGGGTGACCCCGCAGCAGGCCGCCGACATGGCGTTGAAGGCGCTCGACCCGACGACCAAGGTGAGCACCGACTCGACCCTCTCCGTCGCCGGCCGCAGCGCGTACGAGCTGGTGCTGGCGCCGAAGGACAGCCGGTCGCTGGTCGGCTCGGTCCGGCTCGCGGTCGACTCGAAGACCTCGGTGCCGCTGCGGGTGCAGGTGTTCCCGAAGAACAGCGGCAACGGGCCGGCGTTCTCGGTCGGCTTCACCTCGGTGAGCTTCGACGTGCCGGGGGCCTCGCAGTTCGCGTTCAACCCGCCGCCGGGGGCGAAGGTCAGCCAGGGCACGCTGCCGGCCGCGCACGAGCGTCCGTCCGCGGGTGAGGTGGCCCAGGCCAAGCAGGGCGTGAAGACCGTCGGCAGCGGCTGGACCACGGTCGCGGTGCTGCCGGTGGGCTCGCCCGCGAACGACCAGAACGGCGCGCTCACGACGTTCCTCGCCCAGCTGCCGCGGGAGAGCGGGAGCTGGGGCAGCGGCAGGCTGCTGCAGTCCGCGCTGGTCTCGGCGCTGCTCACCGACGACGGCCGGCTGGTCGTCGGGATGGTCCCGCCCGAGCTGCTGTACACCGCGGCTGGACAGTGACGACCGAGACACTGCCCGACCGGGCGACCGCGATCCCGCCCGAGCCGGGCGGGACCGCGGTCAGCACCGCCGGTCTGACCAAGCGCTTCCGCGGTGGCCAGCTGGCCGTCGCGGGCATCGACCTGGTCGTCCCGCACGGCAGCGTCTACGGCTTCCTCGGCCCGAACGGGTCGGGCAAGACCACCACGATCAGGATGCTGCTCGGACTGGTCGCCCCGACCTCGGGCAGCCACACCTTGCTCGGCCGGGCGATGCCGGGGGCCGCGGCAGCGGTGCTGCCCCGGGTCGGCGCGCTGGTCGAGGGGCCGGCGTTCCACCCGTACCTGTCCGGGCGGGCCAACCTGGCCCGGGTCGACGCGGCCGACCGGCTGGCCGACCCGGCTACCGCAGCTCGGCGGATCGACGCCGCGCTGAACCGGGTCGGGCTGACCGCGGCGGCGAAGAAGCGCTACCGGGCGTACTCGTTGGGCATGCGGCAGCGGCTCGGCATCGCCGCCGCGCTGCTGCAGCCGCGTGAGCTGCTGGTGCTGGACGAGCCGACGAACGGGCTCGACCCGCAGGGCACCCGCGAGGTCCGGACGCTGATCCAGGAGCTGGCCGCCGACGACGTCACCGTGCTGGTCTCCTCCCACCTGCTCTCCGAGGTCGAGCAGGTCTGTACGCACGTCGGCGTCATGCACGTCGGCAAGCTGGTCGCGCAGGGCACGATCGGCGAGCTGCGCCGCACCCAGCAGCCGCGGGTGACCGTGGAGACCACCGACCCGGCGGCCGCCGCCCGGACGCTGACCGAGCTCGGGCTGACCGGCGTGGACGCCGACGGCCGCCGGGTCGCGGCCGCGCTCGGCGACTCCGAGCCGGAGAAGGTGCTGTCCGCGCTGGTGCACGCCGGCGTGCCGGTCCGGCAGTTCACGGTCGACGCGGCCGGCCTCGAGGACGTGTTCGTCGCGCTGACCGGGGAGGGCTTCGATGTCAGCGGTTGAGGCGCCGGTCCGGGCCCGGCCGATCAGCACCCGGTTCTTCCGGTCCGAGCTGAGCATGGTGTTCCGGCGCCGGCGCAACCAGGCGCTGCTGGCGGTGCTGGCCGGCATCCCGATCGTCATCGCGATCGCGATCAAGGTGACCGCCCCGGTCGACGACGGCAAGGGCGGCCCGCCGTTCCTGTTCTCGATCACCGGGAACGGGATCTTCGTCGCGCTGACCTCGCTGACCGTCGTACTGCCGCTGTTCCTGCCGCTGGCCGTGGCGGTCGTGTCCGGCGAGTCGGTGGCCGGCGAGGCCTCCCTCGGCACCCTGCGCTACCTGCTGGTGGTCCCGGTCTCCCGGACCCGCCTACTCACCGTCAAGTACGGCGCGGCCCTGGTCTACTGCCTCGCCGCCGCCCTGCTGGTCGGCGTCGTCGGCACGGTGATGGGCGCGATCCTGTTCCCGGTCGGGCCGGTCACGCTGCTGTCCGGCCTGCAGGTGTCGTACGGGAGCGGCCTGGCCCGGCTCCTGCTGGTCGCGCTCTACATCGCGGCGATGATGGCCGGGCTGGCCGCGATCGGGCTGTTCGTGTCCACGCTGACCGAGTCGCCGATCGCGGCGATGGCCACGACCGCGGTGCTGGCCGTGCTGAGCCAGGTCCTCAACCAGGTGCCGCAGCTGGACTGGCTGGCGCCCTGGCTGTTCAGCCACTACTGGCTGAACTACGGCGACCTGCTGCGAACGCCGGTGGCGACCACGGGCGTGATCAACGGCCTGCTCGCCACCGGCGCGTACATCCTCGTGTTCGGCTCGCTGGCCTGGTCCCGGATGACGACCAAGGACGTCTCCAGCTAGGCGCCTACTGCAGGTAGGTCTCGACCTCACCGGGCTCGCGCTCGGCGGCGTTGTCCGGGTCGTCGCCGAACTCGGCCTTGGCCCGGCGCTGCCGCAGCAGGTCCCAGGCCCGGTCGAGCTCGACCTCCAGCTGGGTCATCCGCTCCCGCTCGGCGTCGGTGAGGCCCTCGCCGCTGCGGTGCTTGGACCGCAGCTGGTGCTCCTCGGCGACCAGCTCGTCGATGTGACCCAGGATCGAACGTTCGCTCGTCATCGTGTCCTCTGTGCTCGGGCGGGATTGATCGTCTCCAGGTGCGGCCCGTCGACCGGGCAGGAGAAGCAGTGCGCGGTGTCCGGCTCGGACGACCGGTCGTGGTTGGAGATGCCGATCGCGGACAGTAGCCCACCGACGACCAGCATCCCCACGCCGATGAGCACGGCCATGTGGAAGCCGTGCTCGAACGCGGCGGGGTTGCGGTAGACGTCGCCGGTCAGCCCGGCCACCGGCGGGAGCAGGGCGACCGCGAGCAGCCCGGCCGTCCGGGCGACGGCGTTGTTGACCCCGGACGCGGCCCCGGCGTGCTGCCCGGGCGCGGCCGCCAGCACGGTCGCGGTCAGCGGCGCGACCAGCGTGGTCAGGCCCAGGCCGAAGAGGACCACGGCCGGCAGCACGTCGGCCACGTAGCTCGACCCCGGGCCGATCCGGAGCATGAGCAGCAGGCCGGCCGCGGCGATCAACGGCCCGGCGGTCATCTGCAGCCGCGGCCCGATCCGGGCCGCCAGCGCGCCGGACCGGGACGACAGCGCGAGCATGAACAGCGTCAGCGGCAGCAGCGAGGTGCCGGCCGCCAGCGGGCTGAAGCCGACCACGACCTGCAGGTGCAGCACGAGCAGGAACAGCACCGCGCCGAGCGCACCGTAGACCAGGAACGTCACGATGTTCGTCACCGTGAACTGGCGGGACGCGAAGAGGCCCGGTGGGACGAGCGGGTGCTTGCTGGTCCGTTCCACCACCACGAACCCGACCAGTGCCAGCACGCCGATCGCACCGGCCGCGACGACGAGCGGGTCGGCGCCGCGCTCCCCACCCGCGATCGAGGCGTACGTCAGCCCGGCCAGCCCGAGCGCGCCCAGCAGCGTCCCCGGCAGGTCCAGCCGCTTGCTCGAGGTCGGGTCCACCGACTCCGGCACATGCCTCGCGGCGACCAGCACGACGAGCACCGCGAACGGCAGGTTGACCAGGAACACCAGCCGCCAGGACCAGGCCTCGATCAGCCAGCCGCCGAGGAACGGCCCGGCCGCCCCGGCGATGCCGCCGAGCCCGGACCAGGCCCCGATCGCCCGCGACCGGTCCTCCGCCGCGAACGAGGCCGAGATGATCGCGAGGCTGCCCGGGGTGAGCAGCGCGCCACCGATGCCCTGCAGCACCCGCGCCGCGACCAGCATCTCGACGTTCTGGGCCAGCCCGCACAGGGCCGACGCCAGCGCGAACCAGATCGTGCCGATGATGAAGATCCGGCGCCGGCCGAGCCGGTCGGCCAGCGAGCCGCCGAGCAGGATGAAGCTGGCCAGCGTGAGCGTGTAGCCGTTGATCGTCCACTGCAGGTCGCCCAGGTCCGCGTTCAGGTCGCCGCCGATGCTCGGCAGCGCGACGTTGACCACGGTCGCGTCGAGCATCGCGAGGCCGGAGCCGAGGACGGTCGCGAGCACGACCCACCGGCCGGCCGGTTCGCCGAAGCGGACCTGTTCCGAGGCCGGCGCCGTCATCCGGTTCCGCTTCCGCACGCAGCAACGCCCACCAGGGGATCCTTACCCCGGGCGGGCGTTGCGGCAAGCGACGGGTCAGTGGCGCGGCCCGCCCTCAGGCGTACGCGGTCAGCGGCGGGCGAGCCGCGCGATGATCGCGCCGACGATCAGGTACACGATCGCCGCGATGCCCCAGTTGATGAGGATGTCCTGGCGCGGGTTCGACCGCGGGAACAGGTCTGCGAAGGGCTTGGCGAAGAACGCGCCGATCTGGTGGATGAAGTGCACGACATCGTTGTTCGGGTTCGCCTTGATGAGCACCAGAACGATACCGATGATGATGATGGCGGCAATCACGCCGGCGATCGTCTGAATCACGCCGCCCGGCGATCGGTACCGAGTGCGGGTAACCACGGTGAAAAGCACCTCCTGATGCCTCGGACCCCCGCGGTCGTCGTTGTCGGTTACAGGTGTTCCCGATATCGCCTGTCGCCCAAACGCGGCCCCTTCGTTACCGAAAAGCACACAGCCAGCACCTAGCGTCAGCGGCTCCCGACCACTAGGAGGGCCCATGAGTCGCTTCCGCCTCGCCGTCGCGGCCGGATCACTCGCCGCCTTGACCGCCGGTGTCCTCGCCGGGCTGGCGCCACCGGCGTCGGCCGCACCGCCCCGGCCGGTCCCGGGCGCCCCCGGCATCGGCGATCCGCTCTTCCCCGGCCTCGGCAACGGCGGGTACGACGCCACCCACTACGGCATCGACCTCACCTACCACGCCGACACCAGGCTCGTGGACGCGGTGACGACCATGCAGGCCCGGGCCGACCAGGCGCTGACCCGGTTCGACCTGGACTTCGACGGCAACACGGTCCGGTCGGTCCGGTTCGACGGGCAGACGGTCGCCTTCACCCGCGAGGGCTCCGAGCTCATCATCACGCCGCGGCACGCGCTGCGGGCCGGGCAACGCTTCACGGTCACGGTGGCGTACGCGGCCGATCCGCGCGGGCCGCACGACTGCCCGACACCGCCGCCGCTGGTCGGCTCGGCCTGGTTCCCCAGCGACGACGGCTTCGTCATCGCCGGCCAGCCGAATTGCGCGCACACGGTCTTCCCCTCCAACGACCACCCCCGGGACAAGGCCGCGTACGACTTCCGCCTGACCGTGCCGGACGACCTGACCGCGGTCGCGAACGGCGCGCTGCTGCGGAAGGCCAGGCACGGCGCGACCACGACCTGGACGTACCGGGAGACGGCGCCGATGGCGACCGAGCTGGTGCAGATGGCGATCGGGCACTACACGGTGCTCAGCCGGCCGGGCCCGGGCGGCGTGCTGCTGCGCGACGTCGTGCCCACCGCGGAGGCCGGTCCGGTCGGCGCGATCCTGCGCAACGAGGCGTCGCACCTGAAGTTCATGACCGACCGGGTCGGCCCGTACCCGTTCCGGGAGTACGGCGTGCTGGCCGCGCCGCTGGAATTCGGTTTCGCCCTGGAGACGCAGACGCTCTCGCTCTTCCCCGATTTCGCGTTCCAGCCCGGTGTCCCGGCCTCGAACATCGAGCCGGTCCAGGTGCACGAGCTGGCCCACCAGTGGTTCGGGGACGACGTGTCGCCGGAGAAATGGGCCGACGTCTGGCTGAACGAGGGCCACGCGACCTGGTATGAGGGGACGTTCGCGGACGCCAAGGGATACGCGTCGTTCGAGCAGCGGATGCGGGAGGACTACGCGCTCGGTGACCAGTACCGCAGCGTGTTCGGCCCGGTCGCCTCGCCGCCGGCGGACAACCTCTTCAACAACAACGTGTACGAGGGCGGCGCGCTCACCCTCTACGCGCTGCGGCAGCGGATCGGGACGGCCGCGTTCAACCGGCTGGAGCGGGCCTGGGTGCAGAAGTACGCCGGCACCACCGCCGGCACGCCCGACTTCATCGCGCTGGCCTCGAAGATCTCCGGGCACGACCAGACCGCGTTCCTGACCGACTGGCTGTTCGGGACGAAGACCCCGCCGATGCCGGGGCACCCGGACTGGACCGTCGACCCGGTGCCGGCCGGTGCCGCGGCGACGCTGGCGGCCGCGCGGGTGCAGGTCCCGCTGGTCCGCCGCTGAGAGCGGGGGCGGCGCCAGGGGCTCCCGGCGCCGCCCTCACCGGGGCGCCGGCCGGATCGCCGCACGACCGGCCGGCGCCCTTCAGCCTGCTTGGACCTCGACCGGCACCAGGCCGCGGCGGGAGGCGATCGCGACCGCCTCGGTACGGCCGGAGGCGCCGAGCTTCCCCAGGATGTTCGACACGTGCACGCTCGCCGTCTTCTCCGAGATGAACAGCGTCCGCCCGATCTGCCGGTTGGTCCGGCCCCGGGCCAGCAGCGCGAGCACGTCCCGCTCCCGCGCGGTAAGCGTCGTGTCCGCCCGCACCGGCACCGGCAACCCCGCCTCCAGCCGGCCCCGCCGGGCCAGCGCCTCCAGCGCCTCCCGCAGCGGCGCCGCCTTCAGCCGCACCGCCACCCCGTACGCGTCGGCGACCTCGGCCGAGGCCTCGTCCCGCCGGTCCGCGCCGAGCAGCGCCTCGGCCAGCCGCCACCGGCAGCGGGCCTCCTCGTACGGGTAGCCGTAGCCGAACACCTCCAGCGCCGCCCGCCACTTCGCCGGGTCGGACGGGCCCTCCAGCCGGGACCACTCGGCCTCGGCCCGGGCCAGCCAGGCCCGCCCCTCCGGGCCGATCCTCCCGTGCCGCGGCCGGCCCCGCTTGGCCGTCTCCCGGGCCCGCTCGATCAGCCCCTGCCCGCGCGCGACCGTGGCGCTGTCGTCCGCGCCCCGCAGCCGCTCGCCCTCGACCCGGTCGGCCAGCGCCGCCAGCCCGAGCGCGGCCAGCCAGATGCCGCCGAGATACCACTTGTCCCAGCGCCGGGTGATGAACGCGATGGCCCGGTCGGCTGCGTCCACCGACCCGTCCAGGTCGCCCTGCCAGCGCAGCAGGTCGGCCTCGCAGCCGCCGGCCACCAGCGCGAGGCTGTCGTCCTGACCCCAGGACCCGCGCAGCTGGACGACCCGCTCGGCCGCCTCGGGCAGCCCGCGGCCGACCTCGACGTAGAGCGCGGCCGCGGCCAGCCGGGCCAGCACGGTGTCCGGCGCCGCGTCCCCGGCCAGCTCGGCCGCCTCCAGGCTGCCGTCCCAGTCGCCGATGACGTACCGGGCGATGACCTGCAGGACCCGCGTCTCCAACCCGTACGCGGAGAAGGTCAGGCCGGTCGCGCTGGCCCGGGACACGGCGGCGTCGATGTTGCGCAGCGCGGTGCCGACGTCGCCGGCGTAGTAGTGGCTGGCGCCCAGGTTGTAGTGGACGCGCATCTCGACCGAGAGGTCGCCCGCCTCGCGGGCCCGGTCGCGGGCCTCGACCAGCCGGGCCTGCGACTCGGCCGAGTCGCCCGCGCTCTCGGCCACCAGCGCCAGGCTGGCCAGCGCGTCCGCCTCGGCCTCGGTCAACCCGAGCGTGCGGGCGCCGGCCAGCGCCTCCTCGGCCCAGCCCCTGGCCTCCGGCTCCTTGTCCAGGTTGATCGAGGACCGGGCCCGGGTCGCGGCGGCCCAGATCCGGACCGGGGTCGGCGGCTCGGCCGGGACCATGTCCAGCGCCTCGCCGGTGGCCTCGTACGCCTCCTCGGGCCGGTCGGCGCTGAGCAGGTGCAGCGCGAGCACCTCCCGGGCGGCCGCGGCGCGCTCGCCCCGCGGGTCCAGCCGGTCGGCCAGGTCGCGCGCGTCGCTCGCCAGCGCGACCGCCCGGCCGGTCTCTCCCGCCCCGGCCGCGGCCTGGGACGCGCCCAGCTGCAGCGAGACCAGGTCGGACCCGGCCCGCTCCGCGGCGTCGGGCACCGCGTCCCAGAGCTGCAGGGCCCGCTCCAGCTGGCGCAGCGCCTCGACCGGCGCGTGCAGAGCCATCGCCTCGGTCGCCGCCTGCACCGACGCGGACAGCGCCCGGGGCAGGTCGTGGCTCTCCATCGAGTGGTACGCCAGCTCCGCGCTGCTGCCGGCCCCGTCGGCGAACAACGTCGCGTACGTCCCGTGCAGCCGGACCTTCTCGCCCGGCAGCAGGTCGCCGTAGACCGCCTCCTGGTGCAGGGCGTGCCGGAACTGGTAGGCCCCGCCGTCGGCGACGAGCACGTGGTGGGTGACCGCCTCCCGCAGCGCCTCCTCCAGCTCCGTGTCGTCCATCCCGGTCGCGGCCTGCAGCAGTTCGTGGCTGACCCGGCGGCCGGCCACAGAGGCGACCCGGGCCACCCGCTGGACCGCGGGCGAGAGCCGCTCCAGCCGCGCCAGCAGCACGTCGGCCAGCCCGGTCGGCAGCGCGTTGTCCGCGCCGAGGCCGGCCGCCAGCAGCTCTTCGGCGAAGTACGCGTTGCCCTCGGAGCGGGCCAGCACGTCGCGGACCAGCCGGTCGGGCACCGGCCCGTCGTTGACCGCGCGCAGGTAGTCCGACAGCTCGGCCGGCGTGAACGGCGCGAGCTCGACCCGCTCCACCGCCGGCAGCCGGACCAGCTCGCCCAGCAGCGGCCGCAGCGGATGCCGTCGATGCAGGTCGTCGGCCCGGTACGACGCGACGACCGCCAGCCGCTCCGAGCGCAGCCGGGCCAGCAGGAAGGCCAGCAGGTCGCGGGTGGACTGATCGGCCCAGTGCAGGTCCTCGATGACCAGCAGCAGCGGGGCCTTGATCTCGGCGGCGTCGCCCAGGGCGCCGGCGACCGCGTCGAACAGCTGCAGCCGGGCCGCGTCGTCGTCGCCGCCCCCGGTCGCCGGGGCCGGGCGGCCGGGCCGGGTGATGAGCCGGTCCAGCGCGGGCCGGTCGGTCAGCGCCTCGGCCAGCGGGCCGTCCGCGCCGGCCTGCTCGGCCAGCTGCCGCAGCGCCTCGGCGAAGGGCAGGTACGGCAGGCCGACGGCACCCAGGTCGACGCAGTGCCCGACGAGCACGGTCGCGCCGCCGTCCCGGGCCCGGCGGGCCAGCTCGGTCAGCAGCCGGGTCTTGCCGACCCCGGCGTCGCCGGCCAGCAGCACGGCCGCCGGGGTCCCGGTCCGGGCGCGCTCGACCGCGGCGGTCAGCCGGGCCAGCTCCGCGCCCCGGCCGACCAGCGGCTTGTCCGACCCCATCCTGGACACGCCGCCATCGTGCCACCGCACCCCGACAGAACCCGCCCCCGTTTGCCCACGGCCGAGCCGGTGCGCGTCGCTCCGCCGGCCGGGTCCGGCGGGGCGACGCGGCTCAGCGCTGGGTCAGGCGCCGTCCAGGCCGGCCGCCAGCGCGGCGACCGTCTCGTGCGATCAGACGAAGCTCGACGCCGGCCGGACGTCGAGCTCGGTCTGCAGCCGGGTCCGCAGCTCGATCGGGAGCAGCGAGTCGACGCCGGGCGGCCGCAGTGGCGTCTGCGGGTCGAGCCGCCCGTCGCCGAGCCGGCAGATCCGGCCAGCGCTCGGCGAACGCCTCCGCGGTCAGCCCGACGGCGCCGTAGTGCCCGCCGCCGCTGGTGGTCAGGGCGGTGCGGCCACGGGACGCGATGGAGGCCGGCCGGGCTGAACACCGGCTGCCCCAGGCCGGCAGACAGCACCCCAGCCCGGTGATCATGATGTCCCGAGCGCGCGACAGTGCCACAGATCCTCCGCGCAAGGCTCGGTACGGCGCCTGCCAGGCGACGTCGCCGCGGAGGTCGTCGTCACCTGGAGTAGTGGTCGTTACCGTGTGACAGTAGCTGGCTGCGCGGACGGCGCAAGGAGGGTTGGGCCTCGCGGCGGTGCGTCCCGGACGCCGAACGGCCGACGACCCGGCGTAGGTACGCCGGGTCGTCGGGGGTCGGGGATACCGGGGAGTCGGTCCTGGTGGACAGTGCCCCGGGTTCCGGTTCAGTGTGCGGTCCGGCGGCCGAAGTGCCGGCCGGTGCGCGCGGCGCGCCGCGCGGCGCGGGCCAGCCGGTAGTCGGCGGCGTCGCGGCGCAGGGCCGAACGCCGGTAGGCGACCTCGGTGTCGAGCGCGGGACCGTAGTAGAAGTTCGACATCTGGTGCTCCTCAGGTGGTTCTCTGTCTCGCTGACGAATACGAGACTCGTCCTGAGGGGGCACCCCCGGCATCGGTCGATCACGCCGTCTGCGGCCTTACTTCCTCCCGTCCCGCCCTAAGGCCCTTAGACCCCACCCTGCGACACGCCCTGACGTGGGCTTTCATCCCCTTCGCTGTCCGGACCCGCGCTGTCCGGACCCGCGCTGTCCGGACCCGCGCTGTCCGGACCCGCGCTGTCCGGACCCGCGCTGTCCGGACCCGCGCTGTCCGGACCCGCGCTGTCCGGACCCG
>DASYKU010000070.1 GCA_035995165.1 Mycobacteriales bacterium | reverse complement strand
CTTGCGAGGACTACGGCATCACGGTCACGCCGGGCATGTGACGGAGCATCTGGGCTCCTGAGTCACCCCGGTTCCCGCAGTCCCCATCGACGAAAGGCCATCACTGTGCTGTCCCTTGTTCTTCCCAAGGGCTCTCTCGAGCGCGCCACCATCGACCTGTTCGATGCCGCCGACCTGACCGTCCGCCGTTCCTCGGACCGCGACTACCGTGCCTCGATCGAGGATCCGCGGATCGACCGCGTCCGGGTGCTGCGCCCGCAGGAGATCCCGACCTACCTCGAGCAGGGTCTGTTCGACCTCGGCATCACCGGCCGGGACTGGATCACCGAGACCGACTCGACCGTGGTCTCGCTGGGTGAGCTGCAGTACAGCAAGGCGACCTCGAACCCGGTCCGGGTCGTGCTCGCGGTGCCCAAGGACGCGCCCTGGCAGACCGCGGCCGACCTGCCCGACGGCATCCGGATCTCCACCGAGTTCCCGATGCTGACCCGCCGCTACCTGGAACAGCACGGCGTCAAGGCCGTCGTCGTCCCCTCCTACGGCGCGACCGAGGCCAAGGTGCCCGACATCGTCGACGCGATCGTCGACCTGACCGAGACCGGCTCCTCGCTGCGCAAGAACGGGCTGCGGATCTTCGACACGCTGCTCACCTCGTACACGGAGCTGGTGGCGAACCCGGCCGCGTGCGAGGACCCGGTCAAGCGGGCGGTGATGGACGACGTCGCGCTGCTGCTGTCCGGGGCCATCCGGGCCCGCGGCCAGGTCCTGGTGAAGCTCAACGTGGCCGCGGACCGGCTGGACGAGGTGCTGGCCGTGCTGCCGGCGATGTCCTCGCCGACGGTGACCGCGCTGGCGTCCGGGGACATGCGCGCGGTCGAGTCGGTGGTGCCGAAGAAGGGCGTGAACACGCTCATCCCGGCGCTCAAGGCGGCCGGCGCCCGCGACATCCTCGAGCTCGCGATCTCCAAGATCGTGGAGTGAGCAGACGGGGGAGTGAGCATCGCCGGGCCCGCGACTGCGTGCACCGGGACCACCGCCCGAGGAGCGGAGCGAGCCCGGAGGCGATCCATGGGCGCAGCTAGGGGCGCCACCGGCCTGGCGTTCGTCGGCGGCGCGCTGTTCGCGCTGCAGACCCGCGTCAACGGCGAGCTCGGGGACCGCTCGGGCTCGCCGTTCTGGGCCGCTGTGGTCTCCTTCGGCTCCGGGCTGATCCTGCTCGCGATCGTGGTCGCGGTGGTGCCCCGGCTGCGTGCGGCCACCGAGCGGGCGTGGCGGGACCGGCTGCCCTGGTGGACCTACCTCGGCGGGATCGGCGGCGCGACGCTGGTCGTGGTCTCCTCGATCGCGGTGCCGAAGGTCGGGGTGGCCACGTTCACCGTCGGCGTGGTCGCCGGGCAGGCGATCGGCGGGCTGATCGTGGACCGGGCCGGGCTCGGTCCGGGCGGCGCGCAGCCGCTGTCGGTGCCCCGGACCGCCGGCGCCGCGCTCGCGGTCGTCGCGGTGGTGATCATCCGGCTCGGGCACGGCGGCGGGGACGTCTCCGGGGGCGTGGTGGCCGCCATCCTGGTCGCCGCGACGATCGCCGGCGCGATGGGCTCGGTCCAGCAGGCCCTGAACGGGCGGGTGCAGCGGGCCACCGGCGAGGCCGTGCTGGCCACCACGATCAACTTCACCGCCGGGATGATCCTGCTGCTGGTCGTGTACGCCGGGGTCGCCGGCAGCGGGCACGGCCCGGACGAGCACTGGCCCCCGGCGCTGTGGGTCTACGCCGGGGGCGTGCTCGGCATCGGCTACATCGCCTCCGCCATCCTGGCCGTCCGCACCCTCGGGGTGCTGCGGCTGGGCCTGCTGCTCGTCGCCGGCCAGCTCGCCGGCGGCGTTCTCATCGACCTGGTCAGCCCCGGGCCGGCGGGCCGGCCCGGGGTGCTGACCTACGTCGCGGTCGTGCTCACGCTCGTCGCGGTGGCCGTGGCCGGTGCTCAGAGCAGGTCGCGCCGGGCCACCACGGCCAGTGCGACCGCGACGCCGAGGACCAGGTAGCCGACGGTCCAACTGGTCGCCGCGACGCCGGACAGCGCGGTGAGCACGCCGGGTGCGCCGCCGTCGGAGACCGGCCGGGCCCCGACCGCCCCGGCCAGCGAGCCCGCCGAGGCGCCCGGCAGCCGGTTGGTCACGCCCTCGATGGCCGGCAGCGCGTTCGCCACCCCGCGCAGCAGCTGCTCCACGACCAGGGACCAGACCAGGCCGAGCCCGGCGGCCAGCGCGGGGCTGCGGGACAGCACGCCGATCGCCGTGCCCAGCGCCGCCCACATGCCCAGGATCAGCACGGCCGCGCCGGTGGAGGTGGCCAGCGCGCCGAGCTCCGGCAGGCCGGCCCCGGCCTGGCCCTCGACCAGCGCGATCACCGAGGACATGCCGAGGTCGATGCCGACGGTCAGCAGCACCAGCCCGGCCACGAGCACGAGCAGCGCGACCAGGGTGCCGCCGAAGGACGCGACCCGGGACGGGCCCTGCGTCCAGACGGTCTTCCAGGTGCCCCAGCCGTACCCGCTGCCGACGGCGAGGGCGCCGAGGATCGTGACCAGCGCGCCGCCGAACAGCGGCATCCCCTGGGTGAGCACGTCCGGGATCGCGTGCGGCAGCAGGCCGTCGATCGTCGACACCGAGTCGGCCGGCCCGGTCGCGTCGCCGGTGCGGTAGCTGATCCAGTCGAAGACGTACGTGAACAGCAGGTTGAGCAGGATCCAGACGCCCAGCAGGACCCAGCTGACCGGCCAGCGCAGCAGCCGGCGCAGCTCGGCCCGGGCACTGCGGGCCAGCGGGATCGTGGGGGAGAGCCGGTCGTGGGTCAGGGTGGCGGTCATGCCGCGACCTCCTCGGGAGTAGCCGTACGGGTCAGGTCGAAGAAGACCTCTTCGAGCGAGCGCTCGACGCTGTGCAGGGCGGTGATGTCGACGTCCGCGGCGACCAGCGCGCGGGCCAGCTCCGGCGCCGTGCCGGCCGGCACAGCCAGCCGCAGCTCGCCGTCGACGACCTCGACGTTGTCGTCGCCGGCCACCCGCATCGCCACCGCCAGCGCCCGGTCCAGCGGCCGGGCCACCAGCCGGATGCCGGTCGCGCCGCGCAGCTCGGCCACGGTCGACTCCACCAGCAGTCTGCCGCCGGCGATGATCCCGACCCGGTCGCAGATCTCCTGGACCTCGGCCAGCAGGTGGCTGGACAGCAGCACGGTCTGCCCGCCGGCGGCGACGTCCACGACCAGCGCGCGCATGTCGGCCATCCCGGCCGGGTCGAGCCCGTTGGTCGGCTCGTCCAGCACCAGCAGGTCCGGGTCGCCGAGCAGCGCCGCGGCCACGCCGAGCCGCTGTTTCATCCCCAGCGAGTACGCCTTGAACTTGTCGCCGCCGCGGTCGGTCAGGTCGACCCGCTCCAGCACCCGGTCGACCTCGCGGTCGGCCAGCCCCTGGTAGCGGGCCAGCACCCGCAGGTTCTCCCGCCCGGACAGGTACGGGTAGAAGCCCGGCCCCTCGACCAGCGCGCCGGTCCGCGCCACCGCGGCCGGGTCCCCGGGGGTGAGCCCGTGCACGGTCGCGGTCCCGGACGTCGGCCGGATCAGGCCGAGCAGCATCCGCAGGGTGGTCGTCTTGCCGGCGCCGTTCGGGCCGAGGAAGCCGTACACCTCGCCGCGGCGGACGGTCAGGTCCACGGCGTCGACCGCCGTGCGCGGGCCGAAGGTCTTGGTGAGCCGCCGCGTGCTCACGATCGTCGCATCCATGCCGTCGATCGTTCGGGCTGCGGCCTCACCGGTCGTCAGCCCCGGACCGGCCCCGCGGTACGCAGATCTGCGTACCGGCTTTGCGGCCCGGCGCGGACGCCCCACGGCCCCGGCCGGCCTTATCGTCGGCGGCGTGGAGCGCGCCCGGGACGGCCGGCGCCGCTGGCGGATCCTCGTGCCGGCGGTGCCGCTGCTCGTCGTCAGCCTGGGCGGCACCCACGGCGCGGCGGAGAACCAGGCCACCGTCCCGCACGGCTACGCGTACGCGCTGGCCGGGCTGGCCGCGCTCACCCTGCTGCTCCGCCGCCGGGCCCCGCTGGCGGGTCTGTCGATCGCCGCGGTCGCGACCGGCGCCTACCTGCTGCTGGACCAGCCGTACGGGCCGATCCTGCTGGCCGGCCCGGTCTGGGCCTGGTGCCTGACCGCGGCGATGCCGCTGCGGCGGGCGCTGCCGTGGCTGGCCGGCTTCCTCGTGGTCGTGATCGGCACGGCCGCCGCCGGGCTGCTGGCCGACGGCGGCTGGTCGGAGCTGGTCTTCTTCACCGCGGGCCTGTCCGCGGCGCTGACCGCCGGGGCCGGCACCGGGTTCGCGCTGGGGGCGCGGCAGCGCTCCGAGGCCGCGGCCCGGACCGAGATCGCCCGCCGCGCGGTGAGCGAGGAGCGGCTGGCGATGGCCCAGGACGTACACGACGGGATCGGGCACAGCCTGGCCGTCATCGCGATGCAGGCCGGCGTGGCCGCGCACGTGCTGGACCGCGACCCCGCCCGGGCCCGCGAGCTGCTGGCCACGGTGGTGACGACGAGCCGGGAGGCACTGGACGGGCTGCGGGCCGACCTGGAGCGGATGCGGACCCCGGCCGGGAGCGCGGCCCGGCGGCCCGCGCCCGGCCTGGCCGACCTGCCGGTGCTGCTGGACCGGATGCGCGACGGCGGGCTGCGGCTGTCGGTGACGCTGCCGCCGTCCGAGGGCACCGCGCCGGTGCCGCCGGACGTGGGCGCGGCGGCGTACCGGATCGTGCAGGAGTCGCTGACCAACGTGCTGCGGCACGCCGGCACCGACGAGGCGTCGGTCCGGGTGGCGCTCGACGGCGCCCTGCACGTCGAGGTGGCCGACCGGGGGACCGGTCCGGGTGGCGGCGAGGGCGGCAGCGGCATCGCCGGGATGCGGCGGCGGGCCGAGTCGGTCGGCGGCCGGCTCGACGCCGGGCCCCGCGACGGCGGCGGCTTCCTGGTCCGCGCGGAGCTGCCGGCATGATGGGCGCCGTGTTCCGCGCAGGGTGGCCGGCATGATCCGGGTCGTCGTCGTCGACGACCAGGCCCTGGTCCGGATGGGGCTGCGGGCGCTGTTCGAGACCGAGGACGACACCGAGCTGGTGGCCGAGGCCGAGGACGGGCGGGCCGGGCTGGCCGCGATCCGCCGTACCGTCCCCGACGTCGTGCTGATGGACGTCCGGATGCCGGTCCTGGACGGGCTGGCGGCGCTGCGCGAGATCACCGCGGACCCGCGGCTGGCGGCGGTCAGGGTCGTCGTGCTCACCACCTTCGAGCTCGACGAGTACGTCTTCGAGGCGCTGGCCGGCGGCGCCAGCGGTTTCGTGCTCAAGGACGCCGACCCGGTCGAGCTGCTGCGCGCGGTCCGGATCGTGGCCGATGGCGGCTCGCTGCTGTCGCCGAGCGTGACCCGCCGGGTGATCTCGGAGTTCGCGGCCGGGCGCCGGGTCGCGCCGCACCCGAAGCTCGGCGAGCTGACTGACCGGGAGCGGGAGATGGTCGCCTGGGTGACGACCGGGCGGTCCAACGAGGAGATCGCGGAGGCGCTGGTGATCAGCCCCGCGACCGTACGGACCCACGTGAGCCGGGCGATGCTGAAGCTGGGCGCCCGGGACCGGGCCCAGCTCGTCGTCTTCGGCATGGAGTCCGGACTGCACGTCGACTGACCCGGCATCGCCCTCGTGGCCGGGCGGGGCGAAGATGGACGGCGTGAGCGAGTCCCCGCAGGCGACCACCCGGTCCGACGTCGTCACCGCCCGGCCGGTCCGGCTGCGCCGGGTCGCGGTCGGCATCGCGATCGTGGTGGTCGTGCTGTTCAGCCTGATCGCCGCGCTGCTCGGGCACACCAGCAGCGAGGGCGTCGTGTTCGGCCCGGGCGACCAGGCCGCGATGGTCGTGCTCGGCCTGCTGCTGGCCGCCGGCGTGCTGCTCATCGCCCGGCCGACCGTGGTCGCCGACCTGTCCGGCCTGCACGTCCGCAACATCCTGAGCACCAAGGACGTGCCCTGGGAGGTGGTCCGGATGGTCTCCTTCCCGGACGGCTCGCCCTGGGCGATGCTGGAGCTGGCCGACGACGACCGGCTGGCGGTGCTCGCCGTCCAGGCCTCGGACGGGCCGCGGTCCGTCGCCGCCGTCCGCGGGCTGCGCGATCTGCAGGCCCGGCACGCGGCCGGGGAAGGCCGGGGCGGCAACGAGCGTTCACATGGGGTAACCTGAAAGGGACGACCAGCCCCTGCCCTGTGCTGGGGTGTGCAAGCGGAGCGCACGCTCCCACCCGAATTGCCGCAAGGTAGTCGGGTCCGGTCCCACCGAGGTGATCACCCGCCACGGTGGTGGAGGCGTCGCCTTAGCCGGCGCGCCTCCCGACCGGTCGGAATCGTGCCCCCGTGAGCGCCGTCCCTGACCGCTCACCGAGGAGGCCCCATCAGTACTGAGCCCCGCATCAACGACCGGATCCGCGTCCCCGAAGTGCGGCTCGTCGGTCCTGAGGGCGAGCAGGTCGGCATCGTGCGCATCGAGGGTGCGCTCCGACTGGCGCAGGAGTCCGAGCTCGACCTGGTCGAGGTCGCTCCGATGGCCAGGCCGCCGGTCTGCAAGCTCATGGACTACGGCAAGTTCAAGTACGAGAGCGCACAGAAGGCGCGTGAGGCCCGGCGCAACCAGGCCCTCACCGTCATCAAGGAGATGAAGCTCCGGCCGAAGATCGACCCGCACGACTACGCGACCAAGAAGGGTCACGTCGAGCGGTTCTTGCGTCAGGGCGACAAGGTCAAGGTCACCATCATGTTCCGCGGACGCGAGCAGTCCCGGCCGGAGCTCGGCTTCCGGCTGCTGCAGCGGCTGGCCGACGACATCCAGGAGCTGGGCTTCGTGGAGTCGTCGCCGAAGCAGGACGGCCGCAACATGGTGATGGTCGTGGCCCCGCACAAGAACGCGAAGATCGTCCGCGCTTCCCGCGAGCCGTCGGCCGACTCGTCGTCCGAGGTCCCGGCCGAGGCGGCGGCAGCACCCCAGCCTGAGACCGCCGGCTGACCCACCCGGTCAGCCGACACCTGACGCGCTCGCGCGTCCTTGCGAGGAGAACGTTTCACCATGCCGAAGAACAAGACGCACAGCGGCACTGCCAAGCGTGTCCGGGTGACCGGCAGCGGCAAGCTGCGGCGCCAGAGCACCAACCGCCGTCACCAGCTCGAGCACAAGTCGAGCACCCGCACCCGGCGGCTGGCCGGCACGACCGACATCGCGCCGGCGGACGTCAAGCGCGTACGCCGGCTGCTCGGTCGCTGACCGCCCTGACCAACACCGCCGCCCCGGACCCCGGCGCGGCGCCTGACGACGAGGACTACCAGTGGCACGCGTGAAGCGGGCGGTCAACGCCCAGAAGAAGCGCCGGACGACGCTGGAGGCCGCCAGCGGCTACCGCGGCCAGCGCTCCCGGCTGTACCGCAAGGCGAAGGAGCAGCTGCTCCACTCCGGCAACTACGCGTTCCGCGACCGGCGGGCGCGCAAGGGTGACTTCCGCCAGCTGTGGATCACCCGGATCAACGCGGCCGCCCGCGCGAACGGGATGACGTACAACCGGTTCGTGCAGGGGCTCAAGGCCGCCGGCGTGGAGGTCGACCGCAAGGTCCTGGCCGACCTGGCCGTGACGGACCCGGCCGCGTTCACCACGCTCGTCCGGACCGCGCAGGCCGCGCTGCCGGCGGGCGAGTCCGCCGCCTGAGCGTGAACCCGGCTCCCGACGCCGCGCCGCCCCTCCCGGGCCGGCGCGGCGTCGCCGTTCCCGGACCCCGGGCGGTGTTCCCCGCCCCGGGCCCGCGCGCCGGCGTTCCCGGCCGGGGCGCCTGGCGGGACGGCCGGGTGGACCTCGCCGGCGGGCGCCCCGGATGACGGAGTTCACGGAGCGGACGCCGCGGGTCGTGGCGGCGCGGAAGCTGACGCGCCGCGCGGGGCGGGACGCGGCCGGGCTGTTCCTGGCCGAGGGACCGCAGGCGGTCCGGGAGGCCCTGGCCCACCCGGACCGGCCGCGCGAGCTGTTCGTCACCGCCGCCGCCGCGGCCCGGCACCCCGAGCTGCTCGACACGGCCCGGACCCGCGGCGTCGAGATCTCCGCGGTCACCGACCGCGCCGCCGCCGCGCTCTCGGAGACCAGCAGCCCGCAAGGGATCGTCGCGCTCTGCCCGGTCCTGGACGTACCGCCGGACGCCGCACTCGCCGGCACGCCGAGGCTGGTCGTGCTGCTGGCCGACATCCGCGACCCCGGCAACGCCGGCACCGTCCTGCGCAGCGCCGACGCCGCCGGGGCCGACGCGGTCGTGCTGGCCGGCGACAGCGTCGATGCGTACAACGGCAAGACCGTGCGGGCCAGCGCCGGGTCGCTGTTCCACCTGCCGGTCGTCCGCGGCGCGGACCTGGACCGGACGCTGGCCGCCGCCCGGGCCGCGGGCCTGACCGTGCTGGCCGCCGACGGCGCGGGGGAGCGGGACCTGGACGACCTGCCCGAGCTCGCCGGCCCGACGGCCTGGCTGTTCGGCAACGAGGCCTGGGGGCTGCCGGCCGCGCTCGGCGCCCGCGCCGACGCCCGGGTCCGGATCCCGATCTCGCCCCGGGCCGAGAGCCTGAACCTGGCCGCCGCCGCAGCCGTGTGTCTGTTCGCCTCCGCGCGGGCCCAGCGGGTTCCCGGCGGCGGATCAGGGATGCGTACCATTCCCTAGATCCACAAGGGCCGAAGGGGGGAAGCCCTGCTGGACGCGTACGACGACCTGCCCGACGGCGTGCTGGTCGCAGGCCCGGACGGGACGGTCACCGCGCTCAACCGCACCGCCCGTCGAGTGCTGCGCCCGTCCGGCGACCCGGCGGGCCGCGACTACCGGGAGGTCCTCCCGCTGGTCGACTCCGCCGGCGCCGACTGGTGGGGCTGCGTCGCGCCCTACCGCGGGCTGAACATCCGCTCCGGGCATCCCGAGCGGCTGCTGGAGCTGCGCGGCACCGACCGCGAGCTGCTGGTCACCTCCCGGTACGTGCGGGAGACCCCGGGCGGTCCCGTGGTCCGGCTGGTGGTCGCGTTCCGGGACACCTCGGCCCGCCGCCGCGCCGACCGGGACCGCTCCGACCTCGTCTCCACCGTCGCGCACGAGATCCGCTCGCCGCTGACCACGGTCAAGGGCTTCACCTCGACCCTGCTGACCCGCTGGGACCGGCTGACCGACACCCAGAAGAAGACCATGCTGACCGCGGTCAACGCGGACGCCGATCGGGTCACCCGGCTGCTGTCGGACCTGCTGGACGCGTCCCGGATCGACGCCGGCCGGCTGACGCTGCGCCCGCAGGTGGTCGCCGTCCCGCAGATCGTGCGCAAGGTGCTCTCCGGCCGGGTGGCCGCGGGCGACCCGCCGGACCGGTTCCTGGTGCTGGCGGCCGCGGACCTGCCCGAGACCTGGCTCGACCCGGACCGGGTCACCCAGGTCGTCGCGAACCTGGTCGAGAACGGGATCCGGCACGGCGCCGGCACCGTCAGCATCGAGGTCGTGCCGGCCAAGACCGCGGCCGGCGAGCCCGGCGTCGGGCTGACCGTCGCCGACGAGGGCGGCGGCATCGACGAGGCGGTCCGGTCGCGGATCTTCTCCCGGTTCTGGCGGGCCGGGCAGGCCGGCGGCACCGGGCTGGGCCTGTTCATCGTCAAGGGCATCGTCGAGGCGCACCACGGTGACATCGAGGTGGACGCGGCGCCGGGCGGCGGCGCCCGGTTCCGGGTCCGGCTGCCGGCCGGGCACCCGCCGTACGAAGAACAACCCGCTCGGCCCTAGCGCAGGTCCCTCAATACACTTCTGGGGTGTCCGAAGTGAATCCTGCCGCCGGGCTGGCGGCCGAGGTCCTCGATTCCGCCGTACGGCAGGCGGAGAAGGCCTTTGCCGAGGCCGGCGACCTGGACGCGCTGTCCAAGGTCAAGCCGGTCCACCTCGGCGACCGCTCGCCGCTGCGGCTGGCCCGGCGCGGCATCGGCGCGCTGCCCGGACCGGAGAAGGGCCCGGCCGGCCGGCGGCTCAACGAGGCCCTCGGCGCCGCCCAGGCCGCGTACGACGCCCGGCTGCTCCGGCTGACCGAGGAGCGCGACGCGCGCGTCCTGGCGGAGGAGACCGTCGACGTCACGCTGCCCTGGGACCGCCGCCCCCGCGGCGCGCGGCACCCGATCACCAGCCTGTCCGAGCGGATCGCGGACGTGTTCGTGGCGATGGGCTACGAGGTCGCGGAGGGGCCGGAGGTCGAGTCGGAGTGGTTCAACTTCGACGCGCTCAACTTCGGCAAGGACCACCCCGCCCGGGCCGCGATGGACACCTTCTACGTCGACGGCGACCCGGGGCTGCTGCTGCGCACCCACACCTCGCCGGTGCAGGCCCGGGTGCTGCTGGAGCGCACCCCGCCGCTGTACGTCGTGGTGCCGGGCAAGACGTACCGGACCGACGAGCTGGACGCGACCCACAGCCCCGTCTTCCACCAGGTCGAGGGGCTGGCCGTGGCCGAGGGCATCACGATGGCGCACCTGCGCGGGACGCTGGACCACTTCGCCGCGCAGATGTTCGGCCCCGGTCTCGGCACCCGGTTCCGGCCGCACTTCTTCCCGTTCACCGAGCCGTCGGCCGAGTTCGACCTGCAGTGCTGGGTCTGCCGCGGGGCGTCGGTGGGCGACCCGTCGCGGCCCTGCCGGACCTGCAAGTCCGAGGGCTGGGTCGAGTGGGGCGGCTGCGGCATGGTCAACCCGCGGGTGCTGACCGCCTGCGGGGTCGACCCGGAGCGCTACAGCGGCTTCGCGTTCGGGATGGGGATCGAGCGCACCCTCATGGCCCGGCACGACGCCGAGGACATGCGGGACATGATCGAGGGGGACGTGCGGTTCACGCTGCCGTTCGGAACGGAGGTCTGAGCCGTGCGGCTGCCGCTGTCCTGGCTGCGTGAGCACGTCGCCCTGGGCGACCGCCCGGTCTCGGAGATCACCGCCGGCCTGGTCCGGCTCGGGATCGAGGTCAACGCCGTCGACTTCGTCGGCTCCGACCTGTCCGGACCGGTGGTGGTCGGCCGGGTGCTGGAGTTCGAGGAGTTCGTCGCCGGCAACGGCAAGACCATCCGCTGGTGCCAGGTCGACGTCGGCTCCGGCCCCCGCGGCATCGTCTGCGGGGCCCGCAACTTCGCCCCTTCGGATCTCGTGGTGGTGGCGCTGCCGGGCGCGGTGCTGCCGGGTGGCTTCGCGATCTCGGCGCGGAAGACGTACGGGCACGTGTCCGACGGGATGATCTGCTCGGCCCGCGAGCTCGGCCTCGGCGACGACCACGCCGGGATCCTGGTGCTGCCGCCGCCCGCGGCCCCGCTCGGCACCGACGCGATCGAGCTGCTGGAGCTGCGCGACGTCGTCCTGGACCTGGAGACGACGCCGGACCGCGGCTACCAGATGTCGGTCCGGGGGATCGCCCGCGACCTCTCGCTCGCGTTCGAGGTCGGGTTCAGCGACCCGGCCGCGGTCGAGATCGCGCCGGCGTCCGGGGGCGGCTGGCCGGTCGTGATCGAGGACCCGGCCGGCTGCGACCTGTTCACGGCCCGGACCGTGACCGGGCTGGACCCGGCCGCGCCGTCCCCGCTGGAGATCACCCGGCGGCTGGCGCTGGCCGGCATCCGCTCGATCTCGCTGGCCGTCGACGTCACCAACTACGTGATGCTGGAGACCGGCCAGCCGATGCACGCCTTCGACCGGTCCCGGCTCACCGGGGCGATCACGGTCCGGCGGGCCCGGGCGGGCGAGATGCTGGAGACCCTGGACGGCACCCGCCGGACGCTGGATCCCGACGACCTGCTGGTCACCGACGGGTCCGGGCCGATCGCGCTGGCCGGGATCATGGGCGGCGCGGCCACCGAGATCGGGCCGGCGACGACGGACGTGGTGCTGGAGGCCGCGCACTGGCAGCCGGCCACGATCTCCCGCGGCATCCGCCGGCACAAGCTGCCCAGCGAGGCGTCCAAGCGGTTCGAGCGCGGGGTCGACCCGGCGGTGGCCGGGGCGGCGCTGGCCCGGGCCGGCACGCTGCTGGCCACGTACGGCGGGGCGACCGCGGCCGGCGGCGTGACCGTCTCCGGCCCCGGCCCGGCGCCGGTGACCGTCACGATGGCGGCGGACCTGCCGGAGCGGACCGCGGGCGTGCCGATCCCGGCCGCGACCGTGGTCCGCCGGCTCTCGCAGATCGGCTGCACGGTCGAGGCGTCCCCCGGCGGGCTGCTCACCGTCGACCCGCCGTCCTGGCGGGACGACCTCCTCGACCCGGCCGACCTGGTCGAGGACGTGGTCCGGCTGGAGGGGTACGACACGATCCCGTCCACGCTGCCGACCCCGCCGCCGGGCACCGGGCTGACGGAGCGGCAGCGCAGCCGGCGCTCGATCGGCCGGGCGCTGGCCGCGGCCGGCTTGGTCGAGGTGCTGACGTACCCGTTCGTGGCGCCGTCGGCCTGGGACGAGCTCGGGCTGGCCGACGACGACCCCCGCCGGCAGGCGCTGCGGCTGGTCAACCCGCTGTCCGAGGCCGAGCCGGAGCTGCGGACCACGCTGCTGCCGGGGCTGCTGAGCACGCTGCGCCGCAACATCGGCCGCGGCCTGCGCGACGTCGCCCTGTACGAGACGGGTCTGGTCTTCCTGCCCGGCGGCGCGCTGCCGCCGCTGCCCCAGGTCGGCGTGTCCCGGCGGCCCACCGCGGCCGAGCTGGCCGAGCTGGCCGCCGGCATCCCGGACCAGCCCACCCACGTCGGGGTCGCGCTGGCCGGCGAGCTGGACCGGCCGGGCTGGTGGGGTCCGGGCCGGCCCGCGGGCTGGCCGGACGCGATCGAGTCGGCCCGGGTGGTGGCCCGCGCGGCCCGGGTGCCGCTGACCGTCCGGGCCGCCCGGCAGGCGCCCTGGCACCCGGGCCGGTGCGCGGCGCTGCTCCGCGACGGGACCGTCGTCGGGTACGCGGGGGAGCTGCACCCGCGGGTCGTCGCGGCCCTGGAGCTGCCCGAGCGGACCTGCGCGATGGAGCTGGACCTGGACGCGCTCGGCACCGGCGGGATCGTGCGGGCGCCGGCGCTGTCGAGCTACCCGCCGGCGCTGCTGGACGTCGCGCTCGTCGTTCCCGCCTCGGTTCCGGCCGCGTCGGTCGCGGCGGCGCTGACCGACGGCGCCGGGTCGCTGCTGGAGTCGCTGCGGCTGTTCGACGTGTACGCCGACCTCGAGCGGCTGGGGCCGGACGTGCGCTCGCTGGCATACGCGCTGCGGTTGCGGGCGCCGGACCGGACGCTGACCGCGGAGGAGGCGGGCGCCGCCCGCGACGCCGCCGTCGCCGAGGCCACCCGCCGCACCGGAGCCGTCCTCCGCACCTGACGCCCGGCACGCCGCGTCGGCCTCGCCCGGCACACCGCATCGGCCTCGCCCGGTACGCCGCATCGGGCCTCGCCCGGTACGCCGCGTCGGGCCTCCGCGGGGCCGCGTCGGGCGGCTGGCGGCGGGCTAGAGGTGTTTCAGCGCCTCGCGGCGGGAGAGCGGGCTGAGGTCGTGGGTGTCGGCGAAGGCCCGGACCCAGTCCGGGTCGAGCCGGGCGTGCTGTCGCAGCGCCCAGCCGATCCCCTTGCGCAGGAAGAAGTCCGGGTCGGCGAGAGTGGCCTCGATCGCCTCGGTCAGCAGCGCGACGTCGGTCCGGTCCTTGGCCCCGATCTGGCAGATCACCGCGGTCCGCCGCCGCCACCGGTCGGGGTCCCGGGCCCACGTGCGCAGGGCCGGCCGCACCGGGTCCGGGTGCTGGAGAAGCAGCGGCCCGACCAGCCGGATCGCGGTGTCGTCGACGAAGTCCCACCAGGCGCCGGTGACCACGATCTCGTCCAGCAGCGCGAGCGAGGCCGGCGCGTCGGCCTGCAGGTACCGCGGGTACCGGCGGGCGATCGCGAGCGCCGCGTACCGCTCCTCGCGGTGGGTGGCCTCCCGCCAGAGCGCCAGCACCGTCGACCGCCAGCCGGCCGGGTCCGTGATCGGGTGCGCCGTCAGCACCGGCCGCAGCGCCGCGGTCCGGGCCGGCATCGGCACGCCCAGGAACGGCATGTCCGACTTCATGTACGCCCGCATCGGCTCCGCCGCCGCCGGATCCGCCACCGCCCGCAACGCCGCCCGGACCGCCTCCACCAGCGCCCGGGCTGAGTCCTCCGTCACGTCCGGACCGTAGCGGGCCGTGCCGACCGCAGTCGCCGTCGCCGGATCTGTACACTTGATCCGTAGGCGGTCAGGACCGCCTCACTCTGCGGGCGAGTCGCCCGCCAGGCCGTACGGCGGACGTGACGCCAGATGCGGCCCCTAGCCGATCTGGAGTAATCCCGCTTGTCCCGCTCTTCCCGCCGCCCTCGGGCGGCTCAGTCCACCTCGTCCTCCACCGCCTGGTCCACCACGACCGGCGGCTCGAGTTCCGGCTCCGGCCGGTACGGCTCCTCTTCCGACCGTTCCACGGAAGGCCGCTCCGGCGGTCCCCGCGGCCGCTCCGGCGGCCGTCCGACCGGCTCCGGCCGTCCCGCGTCGGGCCGCTCCGGCCGCCCGTCCCGGCCGCGCTCCGAGCCGCGCCAGGCTGCGGTCAGCGAGCTCGAGCTCGCACTGACCGCCTCCCTGGAGGCGCCGGCCGGCCCGGCCGACTTCGCCGAGCTCAAGCTTCCGCAGCCGTTGCTGACCGGGCTGCAGCGGCGCGGCATCAGCACGCCGTTCCCGATCCAGTCCAAGACGCTGCCGGACGCGCTGGCCGGTCGTGACCTGCTCGGCCGGGCCGAGACCGGCTCCGGCAAGACACTGGCCTTCGGCCTGCCGATGCTGGCCCGGCTGATGGCCGACCGCACCCGGCGCTCGCCCGGTGCCCCGGCCGGCCTCGTCCTGGTGCCGACCCGCGAGCTGGCCGGACAGGTCCAGGACGCGCTGTCGCCGCTGGGCCAGCCCAACGGCGTCCGGGTGCTCGCGGTCTACGGCGGCGCCTCGATGGGCCGGCAGATCTCGGCCCTGCGCCGCGGCGTCGACCTGCTGGTCGCCACCCCGGGCCGGCTGCTCGACCTCATCCGGCAGGGCGAGTGCAACCTCGGCTCGGTCGAGATCACCGCGATCGACGAGGCCGACCACATGGCCGACCTCGGCTTCCTGCCCGACGTGACCACGATCCTGGACATGACCGTGCCCGGCGGCCAGCGGCTGCTGTTCTCGGCCACCCTGGACCGGGGCGTGGACCGGCTGGCCCGCGCGTACCTGACCGACCCGGTCGCGATCGCGGTCGCCTCGGCGTCGACGCCGGTCACCGGGATGGACCACCTCGCGTTCACCGTCCGGCACGAGGACAAGGTCCCGGTGCTGGGCCAGATCGTCTCCCGGCCGGCCCGCACGCTGGTCTTCGTCCGCACCAAGCACGGCGCCGACCGGCTGGCCAAGCAGCTGGCCCGGGAGGGCACCGAGGCCGGCGCGATCCACGGCAACCTGGCCCAGAACGCGCGGCAGCGGGCGCTGGACGCGTTCTCCGCCGGGCGCACCCGGGTGCTGGTCGCGACCGACGTCGCGGCCCGGGGGATCCACGTCGACGACGTCGACCTGGTCGTGCACTACGACCCGCCGGCCGACCACAAGGACTACCTGCACCGCTCCGGCCGTACGGCCCGGGCCGGCGCGAAGGGCACCGTCCTGTCGATGCTGCTGCCGGAGCAGGCCCGCGACGCGGGCCGGCTGTTCGAGCGGGCCGGGCTGGACGTGCCGGTGACGCCGGTCGGCCCGGGCCACGACGCGGTCACCGCGCTCGGGCGCTCGGGCGAGCCGATCGTGGTCCGCGAGCCGGAGCCGTCGGCGCCGCGGTCGTCCTCGACCCGGTCCGGCCGCCCCAACCGCGGTCGCCGTCCGGGTCAGCGCCCCGGCCGTCCCGACCAGCGGCGCTCGGCCCCCGCGGCCTAGGGCTGTCTCTCCATTGGCGGTGGCGTCCTGACGGCGTCCGGCACGGCGGAGGAGTTGGCCGATACCTCTCTGTATCGGTCGGCTCCTCCTACGCGGCCGGTCGTCGTCTGGGCGTCACCGGCGCCGCCAGGCAGTTGAGAGACACGGCCTAGTTCTCACACCACGGAGCCGGTGGGCGCCTCGGCGCCTGCCGGCTTCCGTGCGTCCGGAGCCGTTCAGAGGTTGACGGCCCCGGAGGCCAGGCAGAGCAGCGCCTTGTGGTGCCCGGCTCGACCACCAGCGCCCGCCCCGCGGCGGCCCGATCTTGACCCGGTCGCCGACCTCCGGCGTGCCGGACCAGCGCGTTGGACACGTCGCCGCCCTCGACCGCCCGCACGTGCAGGTCGAAGGTGTCGTTCGCCCGCGGCGCGCTGGCGATCGACATCTGCCGCCACATCTTCGGGCGCCGGTCCAGCTCGATCGTCGTGCCACCGCGTAGTGGGCCGGCTCGACGTCGAACTTGCGGTGGTCGGCGCCGAGCTGGGCCAGGTGCCCGGACAGCGTGGCCGGGTCGTCCGCGGTCACCCACTGGCCAGGACGCCGCGCGCCTCCGCGCCACCGCGACCCGCGCGCTCAGGGGTCGGAGTGTTCGGCGAGGTGGGCGAGGGTGCGGAGTTGTTTGCGCATCATGATCAGGTCGCCGTAGACGAGCGCCCGCCGCCGGAACGGGTCGAGCCCGCTGAGCCGGTACCGCACCAGCAGCCGGGACCGGTCCGGGCCGGCCGGCACCGCCGCGTACGTCGCGACGCCCTCGCCGAACCAGCGCCGGCCCCGCTCGGAGTCCAGCCGGATCGTCAGCTGCTCGCCCGCAGTGAAGTCGACCAGCGTGAAGATCCGCATGACGGGCTGGCCGACCTCGAGCAGCTCCAGCCCCGGCGTCAGCCGCCGTGGGCTGCGCCGCCCGCCGTTGTCGAGCCGGTCGAACGAGTACGGAGCCGCCCGCAGCTGGCAGATCCAGCGGAACGTCCGCGCGGCCGGCGCAGCGACGTCGACCGCCCGGTGCAGGACCAGGTCCGCCTGCGGCAGGATCCTGTCGCAGGGCAGCGGACGCGCCCGCTCCGCCGCGACCGCACCCCAGGACGTCATCGGATCACAGCAGCGATCGCAGCACGTACGGCATGATCCCGCCATGCCGGTAGTACTCGGCCTCACCGGGGGTGTCGATCCGCACGACCGCCTGGAACTCCCGGCCGTCGGCGCGGACGGTCACCGTCCGCGGCACGTCGCCGCCGTTCATCGCCTCCACCCCGACCACGTCGAAGGTCTCCTCGCCGGTGAGCCCGAGCGACTCGGCCGTCTCGCCCTCCGCGTACTGCAGGGGCAGGACGCCCATGCCGATGAGGTTGGAGCGGTGGATCCGCTCGTAGGACTCGGCCAGCACCGCGCGGACGCCCAGCAGCGCCGTCCCCTTGGCCGCCCAGTCCCGCGAGGAGCCCGAGCCGTACTCCTTGCCGGCCAGCACGAGCAGCGGGACCCCGGCCTCCGCATACGCCACGGACGCGTCGTAGATGGTCGTCTGCTCGCCGGTGAGCAGGTTGCGGGTCGCGCCGCCCTCGACGCCCGGCACCAGCTGGTTGCGCAATCGGATGTTGGCGAAGGTGCCGCGGATCATCACCTCGTGGTTGCCGCGGCGGGAGCCGTAGGAGTTGAAGTCGCGCCGCTCGATCCCGTGCTCGGACAGGTAACGCCCGGCCGGGGAGTCGGCCTTGATCGCGCCGGCCGGGGAGATGTGGTCGGTGGTCACCGAGTCACCCAGCTTGGCCAGCACCCGCGCGCCGGCGACGTCGGTGACCGGCGAGGGCTGCCGGTCCATGCCGTCGAAGTACGGCGGCTTCCGTACGTACGTCGAGTCGGCGGCCCAGGCGAACGTGTCGCCGGTCGGCGTCGGCAGCGAGGTCCAGCGCTCGTCGCCGGCGAAGACGTCGGCGTAGTCCCGGGTGTACATCTCGCTCGCGATCGAGGTGTCCACGACCTCCTGCACCTCGGCCGCCGAGGGCCAGATGTCGCGCAGGTAGACCGGCTGCCCGTCCGACCCGGTGCCGAGCGGCTCGGTCGTGATGTCGACGTCCATGGAGCCGGCCAGCGCGTACGCCACGACGAGCGGGGGAGAGGCGAGGTAGTTCATCTTCACGTCGGGGTTGATCCGGCCCTCGAAGTTGCGGTTGCCGGAGAGCACCGACACCACCGCGAGGTCGGAGTCGTTGACCGCCGCCGACACCGGCTCCAGCAGCGGGCCGGAGTTGCCGATGCAGGTCGTGCAGCCGTAGCCGACGAGGTTGAAGCCGAGCTTGTCCAGGTAGGGCGTCAGGCCGGCCCGCTCGTAGTAGTCCATGACGACCTTGGACCCCGGCGCCAGCGTCGTCTTCACCCAGGGGCGGCGCTGCAGCCCGCGCTCGACCGCGTTCTTCGCCAGCAGGGCGGCGCCGATCATGACCGACGGGTTGGACGTGTTGGTGCACGAGGTGATCGCGGCGATGACGACCGCGCCGTGGTCGACCTCGGTCTCGGTGCCGTCCTCGAGCGTGACCTTGGTCGGCTTCGACGGCCGCCCGCTGACCGGGGCCGAGGGCGCCGCGGCCGGCGTGCCCGCGCCGTTGCCGCCGTCCACCGCGACCGGATCGGAGGCCGGGAACGTCTCGGCCACCCCTTCGTCCACAGTGGACCGGATGCCGTCGTCGCCGTCCGCGTAGTCCGCGAGGGCGACCCGGAACGAGCTCTTCGCGTCGGAGAGCGCGACCCGGTCCTGCGGCCGCTTCGGGCCGGCCAGCGACGGCACGATCGTGGAGAGGTCGAGCGAGAGGGTCTCGGAGAAGACCGGCTCGGAGTCGGGCTCGTGCCAGAGTCCCTGCTCCTTCGCGTACGCCTCGACCAGGGCGACCTGTTCGTCCGGGCGGCCGGTGAAGCGCAGGTAGCGCAGGGTCTCCGCGTCCACCGGGAAGATCGCGCAGGTCGACCCGTACTCCGGGGACATGTTGCCGATCGTGGCCCGGTTGGCCAGCGGGACGGCGCCGACGCCGGGACCGTAGAACTCGACGAACTTGCCGACCACGCCGTGCTTGCGCAGCATCTGCGTGATCGTCAGGACCAGGTCGGTCGCGGTGGAGCCGTCGGGCAGCTCGCCGTCGAGGCGGAAGCCGACCACCCGCGGGATGAGCATCGAGACCGGCTGGCCCAGCATCGCCGCCTCGGCCTCGATGCCGCCGACGCCCCAGCCCAGCACGCCGAGGCCGTTGACCATCGTGGTGTGCGAGTCGGTGCCGACCAGCGTGTCGGGGTAGGCCGCGCCGTCGCGGGTGAACACCACGCGGGCCAGGTATTCGATGTTGACCTGGTGCACGATGCCGGTGCCGGGCGGGACGACCTTGAAGTCGTCGAATGCACCCTGACCCCAGCGCAGGAACTGGTAGCGCTCGTAGTTCCGCTCGTATTCCAGCTCGACGTTGCGGGTGAACGAGTCCGGCGTCCCGAACAGGTCCGCCACCACCGAGTGGTCGATGACCAGCTCCGCCGGGGCCAGCGGGTTGATCTTGGCCGGGTCGCCGCCGAGGTCGCGCATGGCCTCGCGCATGGTGGCGAGGTCCACCACCGCGGGCACGCCGGTGAAGTCCTGCATGACGACCCGGGCGGGGGAGAAGCGGATCTCCCGGTCCGGCTGGGCCGCGGGATCCCAGCCGGCCAGCGCCCGGACGTCGTCCGCGGTGATGTCCGCGCCGCCCTCGGTCCGCAGCAGGTTCTCCAGGAGGATCTTGAGGCTGAACGGCAGCCGCTCGGCGCCGTCGACCGCCGACAGGCGATGGATCTCGTACGACGCGTCGCCGATCGACAGAGTGCCCCGGGCCCCGAAAGAGTCTGCGCTGACCATGCGTTCATCTTTCCACTCGCGCGCGGAGATATAGCGGCTGGGAGGCCGGACTGTGGACGGCGTCACGCCCTGTGGACGCCGAATTGACGAACGAGCGTGAACGGGCATCCCGACGTACCGTCGTGCGCGTGGACACGATGGTCGTCCGGGCAACAGCGGCCGGCCAGGAACGGCAGCCGCGGGACCCGCTGAGCGCGGCCCGGGACCTCGACACGCTGACCGACCTGGTCGCCGCCGGCGACGTCCTGGTCCTGTCCGGCGCGGGCATCTCCACCGAGTCCGGCATCCCCGATTACCGCGGCCCGTCCAGCGCCGCCCGGCGGGCGTCGCCGATGACCGGGAAGACCTTCACCGGAGACCCGGTCGCGCGGCGCCGCTACTGGGCCCGCAGCCACCTCGGCTGGGGCCTTATCGACCGGGCCCGGCCCAACGACGGGCACCGCGCCGTGGCCGAGCTGCAGCGGCACGGCCTGCTCACCGGCGTCATCACGCAGAACGTGGACGGCCTGCACCAGGCCGCCGGCGCCACCGAGGTGATCGACCTGCACGGCCGGCTGGACCGGGTCCGCTGCCTGGACTGCGGCTGCCGGACCGACCGCGACGAACTGGCCGCCCGGCTGGACGCGGCCAACGCCGACTGGCACGCGACCGCGGCCGGCATCAACCCCGACGGCGACGTCGAGCTGGCCGACGGCGCGCTGGACGGGTTCCGGCTGGTCGACTGCACCGCCTGCGCCGGCGTGCTCAAGCCGGACGTGGTGTTCTTCGGGGAGACGGTGCCGCCGGAGCGGGTCGAGCACTGCTACGACGCGCTGGCCCGGTCCCGGACCCTGCTCGTCCTCGGCTCCTCGCTGACCGTCATGTCCGGGCACCGGTTCGTGCTGCGGGCGGCTCGGGACGGGCGCCCGGTGGCGATCGTCAACCAGGGCGCGACCCGCGGCGACCGGTACGCGGCGGTCACCGTCGACGCCCCGCTCGGAGCCGTCCTGCCGGCCCTCGTGGCCCGCATCGCGGCCCCGAGCTAGCCGACCGAGCCGGCCCGGTCGACCAGCGGGTCGAAGGTCAGCCTCACCCGAACGGCGCAGCGGACCCCGCTACCGAGCGGCCGAGAGCCGCAAATTTGTCGACCCGACACGCCGCAGAAGGCTCAGAATTGTCCGGTTCAACCCTTGATGTGACTGCTGTGAATGAAGTTACCCCTGGCGGCTATGGGGCCAGCGTGGCAGGGTGTGCCCGTCGTTGCGCATGGGGGGTATGTGGTGCACAGAACGAGGACTCTGATCCGGACGGCGATCGTGACCACGATCGCCGCCCTGACCGTCACGCTCGTTCCGCACATCGCGGAAGCACGGCCGCACGATCCGGGCAATGGTGCGATCACCGCCGCGCAGCAGGCCAAGAACAAGAAGGCGGCCGAGGTCGGCCGGCTCACCGGCCTGGTCGCGAAGGCCGACGGCGAGGCCAGCCGGGCCCAGGACCGGGCCGAGCTGGCGGTGGAGAAGTACAACAAGGCCGTCGTGGACCTCGACACCGCCACGAAGAAGGCCGCCGCCGCCAAGGCCGACGTCGGCAGGTCGGCCAAGGCCGTGCTGGCCGCCCGCGCGGACTTCGCCAAGTTCGCCCGCAACAGCTACATGCAGGGCAGCACGGTCGGCTCCGCCGCCACCGCCCTGCTGGACTCGGAGAGCCCGACCGACCTGCTGCAGCGGGCCGACCTGCTCGACTATGCCGGCAAGCACAAGCTCGACGTGATGGGCCAGCTGCAACGGGCCAACGTCAAGAAGGCCAACTCCGAGTCCACCGCCCGGCAGCTGCTCGCGGCCCAGAAGGCGGCGACCGACCGGGCCGAGAAGCTGAAGGTCGAGGCCGCCCGCGAGGTCGCCGACGCCCGCGCCAAGCTGTCCGCGCTGCAGGGTCAGAAGGCCCAGCTCAACGCCCAGCTCGAGGCCGCCCGGGTCAAGCTCAACGGCCTGTACGCCGAACGCGCCCGTTACCAGGCCTACAAGAAGGCCCAGGCCGAGGCGGCGGCCCGCGAGGCCGCCCGACAGCGGGCGCTGAAGGCCGCGGCGGCGGCCCGGGACGCGGCAGCCGCGGCGGCGCAGGCCTCGCAGTCCTCGCAGTCCTCCCGCCCCAGCCGGTCCAGCGGCAGCGGCAGCCGTTCGGTCAGCGTGCCGCGCTGGAACGGCGGTGGCGGCTGGTCGGCGTCCAAGGGCCAGCGGGTGGCCGACATCGCCCTGCAGTGGCTCGGCACGCCGTACTCCTGGGGCGGCGGCAACGCCGGCGGCCCGACCTGGGGCCAGGGTGGCCCGACCGGCTTCGACTGCTCCGGGCTGGCGCTGTGGGCCTGGGCCCAGGTCGGCGTCTCGCTGCCGCACTACTCCGGCTACCAGTTCAACTCCGGGCAGCACATCTCCCGGTCGAACCTGATGCCGGGCGACCTCGTCTTCTGGGCGTACAACACCTCGGACCCGGGCTCGATCCACCACGTCGCGATCTACATCGGCGGCGGCCGGATCGTGCAGGCGCCGCAGACCGGAGATGTGGTCAAGATCTCCTACATGTGGTCCAACGGCTACATCGGGGCAGCCCGGCCCGGATCGTGACTACCCTGATGGGGTGACGGCACCCGGAAAGCTGGTCGACCGGTTCGGCCGGGTCGCGACCGACCTGCGGGTCTCGTTGATCGATCGCTGCTCGCTGCGCTGCTCGTACTGCATGCCTGAGGAAGGCCTGGCCTGGCTGCCCAAGGCGACCCTGCTGACCGACGACGAGATCGTCCGCGTGGTGCGGGTGGCGGTTTCCCTGGGCGTCACCGAGGTCCGGCTCACGGGCGGCGAGCCGCTGCTGCGCCGCGGCGTGCCGGCGCTGGTGGCCCGGCTCGCGGCGCTCGAGCCACGGCCGGAGCTGTCCATCACCACGAACGGGATCCTGCTCGGCCGGGACGCGAAGGCCCTGGCCGAGGCGGGTCTGGACCGGGTCAACGTCTCGCTCGACACACTGGACGCGGCCCGCTTCAAGCAGATCACCTTCCGGGACAAGCACGCGGCCGTGCTGGCCGGCCTGGCCGCCGCCCGGGACGCGGGGCTGACCCCGGTCAAGGTCAACTCGGTGCTGCTGCGCGGGGCCAACGACGACGAGGCGCCGCAACTGCTGGGCTGGGCGCTGCGCGAGGGCTTCCAGCTCCGGTTCATCGAGCAGATGCCGCTGGACGCCCAGCACGGCTGGGACCGGTCCGTGATGGTCACCGCCGACGAGATCCTCGACCGGCTGCAGGCCGTGTACGACCTGGCGCCGGTCCCGGACCCCGATCGGGGCAGCGCCCCGGCCGAGACCTGGGCGGTGCTCGACGGCCCGGGCCGGGCGGACTGGCCGGACCGGCAGCCGCGGGTCGGCGTCGTCGGCGCGGTCACCCGGCCGTTCTGCGGCGACTGCGACCGGGTCCGGCTGACCGCCGACGGGCAGCTGCGCAACTGCCTGTTCGCGACGACCGAGAGCGACCTGCGGGCGGCGTTGCGGGACGGCGCGGACGACGCCGAGATCGCCCGCCGATTCATCGCCTCGGTGGGTGGCAAGAAGGCCGGGCACGGGATCGACGGGCCGGATTTCCGGCAGCCGGACCGTCCCATGTCGGCAATCGGCGGATGACGGTCTAGAGCCGCTCCACCCGCAGCGGGAAGTCGCGTCGGGCCAGGAAATCCGCGAGCGTGGCCCGGTGGTCCTCGCACGCCAACCAGCGCTTGGTCCGATCGGCGGTGTGGATCTTCGGGTTGCGCCAGAGCAACGCGAATACCGCCGCCTGCTTGCAGCCTTTGGCCGAACAGAGAAGCTCTGTGTCGAGCGAGGAAGTCATCGGCGTTAATTCTGTCACGCCGGAAACAGACAGACATTCTGGGCGTCGGGCGGCCACGGGGGGAGCCGCCCGACGCGTGGCAAAGCTACACCAGGTCGATGCCAGGGTGCGACAACAGGATCCGAAGATCACCCGAACGGCCGCAGCGACGCCAGACGGTCCCTCTCCGTGACGTTCGCGCCGATCGGTCGTTCGGTTCACCCTAAATCGAATTCCCAGGTCAGAGGCGTACGGACGGCTACCTCACGCCGGTCTCACGGCCGCTGGGGTTCGCTTGGTCACCAGGATCGAGCGCGGTCCGGCTGCGGCCGGCCGGGGGAGGCGGCGACGCGGATGGTCGAGACAGCGGTCGGGGGCGGTCCGGCCCACACTCCGGCGCGGGACGCGCAGTTGCTGGAGCGCGCGCTGTTCGAGGTCAAGCGGGTGATCGTCGGGCAGGACCGGATGGTCGAGCGGATGCTCGTCTGCCTGCTGGCCAAGGGCCACTGCCTGCTCGAAGGCGTGCCCGGTGTGGCCAAGACGCTCGCGGTCGAGACGCTCGCGGCGGTCGCCGGCGGCACGTTCTCCCGCCTGCAGTTCACCCCGGACCTGGTCCCCTCCGACATCGTCGGCACCCGGATCTTCAAGCCCGGCTCGGACCGCTTCGACACCGAGCTCGGCCCGGTGTTCGCGAACTTCGTGCTCACCGACGAGATCAACCGGGCGCCGGCCAAGGTGCAGTCCGCCCTGCTCGAGGTCATGTCGCAGGGGCAGGTCTCGATCGGCGGCACCACGTACCCGATGCCGCGGCCGTTCCTGGTGATGGCGACGCAGAACCCGATCGAGTCCGAGGGCGTCTACCCGCTGCCCGAGGCGCAACGTGACCGGTTCCTCATGAAGGTCGTGGTGGACTACCCGACCGGCGAGGAGGAGCGGGAGATCGTCTACCGGATGGGGGTCAAGGCCCCGGTCGCGGACCAGGTGCTGAGCCCGGCCGACCTGATCCGCCTGCAGGAGGCGGCCAGCCACGTGTTCGTGCACCACGCGCTGGTCGACTACGTGATCCGGCTGGTGCTCTCGACCCGGACGCCGGCCGACCACGGGATGACCGACGTCGCCGGCTGGGTGGCGTACGGCGCCAGTCCGCGGGCGTCGCTCGGCATGATCGCCGCGTCCCGGGCGCTGGCCCTGATGCGCGGCCGGGACTACGTGCTGCCCCAGGACGTGCTGGACATCGCGCCGGACGTGCTGCGGCACCGGCTGGTGCTCTCCTACGACGCGCTGGCCGACGGCGTCCCGGCCGAGCACGTCGTGCACCGGGTGCTGCAGAGCGTCCCGCTGCCCCAGGTCACGCCGCGGCAGCGGGCGGCCGGCGGGCCGTACGGGTCGCAGGGCCAGGGCTACGCGCCGGCCACCGGCGCCACCCCGGCCATGCCGCCGTCCGGGCCCCCGACCGGCCAGCAGCCGAGCCGGCCGCCGGAGCAGCTGTCCAACGGTCCCGGCGAGGAGCGCAGCGCGTGACCGTTCCCTCCGAGGCGGCCGGACCGGCCGCGCGCGCGGCGAGCCTGCGCGACGCCGGTCCGGCCGAGGCCGCGGCGGTGCTGCGCCGGCTGGAGCTGACCGTGCGCCGCCGGCTGGACGGGCTGCTGCAGGGCAACCACCTCGGTCTGGTCCCCGGTCCGGGCAGCGAGGCGGGGGAGTCCCGCGACTACCACCCGGGCGACGACGTCCGGCGGATGGACTGGGCGGTCACCGCCCGGACCACCATCCCGCACGTACGGCAGACCATCGCCGACCGCGAGCTGGAGACCTGGGCCGTCGTCGACCTCTCGCCCAGCCTCGACTTCGGCACCGCCCGCTGCGAGAAGCGCGACCTGGCCATCGCCGCGGTCGCCGCGGTGGCCCACCTGACCGGCAAGGGCGGCAACCGGTTCGGCGCGGTCGTCACCACCGGCGAGACGCTGCACCGGATCCCGGCCCAGTCCGGCCGGGTGCACTCCACCATGCTGCTGCGCAAGCTGGTCGCGATGCCGCGCTCGGCCAAGGGCAACCGGGGCGACCTGGCCGCCGCGCTGGAGGCGCTGCGCCGGCCGCCGCGCCGGCGCGGGTTCGCGGTGGTGATCTCCGACTTCCTCGGCGACCTGGACTGGGAGCGCTCGATGCGGGCGCTGGCCGTCCGGCACGACGTGCTCGCGGTCGAGGTGCTCGACCCGATCGAGCTCGGGCTGCCCGCGGTCGGGCTGCTCACGCTGGTCGACCCGGAGAGCGGCAGGCTGCTGGAGGTCCAGACCGGCAAGAAGCAGCTGCGGGAGGACTACGCGGCCGCCGCCACCGCGCAGCGGGCCGAGATCGCCGCCGCCCTGCGCCGGGCCGGCGCCTCCCACCTCCAGCTCCGTACGGACCGGGACTGGCTCGTCGACATGGTCCGCTTCGTGGCCGCGCGCCGGCGCGGCGCCTCCGGAGGAGCACTGCGGTGAGCCGACGAGGGAGTGAGCATCGCAGGGCCCCCGGGCGGTGGCCCGCCCCACGGCCGCCCGAGGAGCGGAGCGACCGACGAGGCGAACGAAAGGCAGCACTGCGGTGACCCGTACCTTCCTCTCGCCCGGGTGGCTCTGGCTGCTCGCCGCGGTCGTGGCACTGCTCGCGCTGTACGTCGTGCTGCAGTGGCGCCGCCGGGCGTACGCGGTCCGCTTCGCGAACCTGGACCTGCTCGGCAAGCTGGCGCCGAAGCGGCCGGGCTGGCGGCGGCACCTGGCCTTCGCCGCGCTGCTGCTGGCGCTGTCCTCGCTGACCGTCGGGATGGCCAAGCCGACCAAGGACACGAAGGTCCCGCGGGACCGGGCCACGGTGATGATGGCGATCGACGTGTCGCTGTCGATGCGGGCCGAGGACGTCTCGCCCAACCGGCTGGAGGCGGCCCAGGCCGCGGCCAAGGAGTTCGTCGGGCTGCTGCCGCCGCGGATCAACCTCGGGCTGGTGACGTTCTCCGGCACGGCCACGGTCGCGGTCTCGCCGACCACCGACCGGGCCTCGGTGCTGCGCGCGATCGACGGCCTGCAGCTGGCCGAGCGGACCGCGATCGGGGAGGCGATCTTCTCCTGCCTGGACGCGGTCAAGACGTTCCAGGCCCAGCTGCAGGGGACCGATCCGACCGAGGGGAACGCGCCGGCCCGGGTCGTGCTCATGTCCGACGGCAGCAACACCTGGGGCCGCAGCCCCGAGCAGGCCGTCGGCGCGGCCAAGCAGCAGCAGATCCCGGTCTCCACGATCGCGTTCGGCACCGACACCGGGTTCATCGACCTGGAGGGCCAGCGGGTGGTGGTGCCGGTCGACCACGAGAAGCTCAAGCAGATCGCGGACGGCACCGGCGGCAGCTACTACGCGGCGGCCTCGGCCGAGGAGCTGAGCAACGTCTACCGCGACCTCGGCAGCCAGATCGGTTACACCACCGAGCGCCGCGAGATCACCACCTGGTTCGTGGGCATCGGCCTGCTGTTCGCGTTCGCGGCGGCCGGCGTGTCGTTGGCCTGGTCCAACCGATTGTTGTGACGCTGCCGGACATGGATGGTGTGGTCCGGCAGCTCTCGACCCGCGAGGTCTACCGCAACCCCTGGCTGTCGCTGCGGGAGGACGAGGTCCGCCGGCCGGACGGGTCCGACGGGGTCTACTCGGTGGTCGACAAGCCGGATTTCGCGTTGGTCATCCCGGCCGAGGCGGGCGGCTTCCACCTGGTCGAGCAGTACCGCTACCCGGTCGGCGGGCGGTTCTGGGAGTTCCCGCAGGGGACCGCGGCCGGGGGCGCCGTGCTGCCGCCGGCCGAGCTGGCCCGGGCCGAGCTGGCCGAGGAGACCGGGCTGCGGGCCGGGTCGCTGGTGCAGCTCGGCCACCTGCACTGCGCGTACGGGATGAGCAGCCAGGGGTTCGACGTCTTCCTCGCCACCGACCTGACGCCCGGGCCGACCGCGCGGGAGGTGACCGAGCAGGACATGCGGCAGCGGCTGGTCGGCCGGGACGAGTTCGAGGAGATGATCCGGACCGGGCGCATCACCGACGACAGCACGCTGGCCGCGTACGCGCTGCTGCTGATGCGCGAGGCCGGCCGGCTCTAGCTACAGCTCGAGCAGGCGGTCGACGAGGGTGCGGTATTGCCGGAGGGCGACGCGGAGGTCCTCGGTGCCGCTGGTGCCGTCCTCGGCCTGCCAGCTCTCCACCCGCTCCGAGTCCGCGATCTTGTCCGACAGCGCCGCGAGCACGTCGCGGGCGAGCTCGCCGGCGCCGCGGACGGCCTGCTGCGGGTCGTCGACGAAGTCGGCCTGCAGGTCGCGCCAGCGGTCCTTGAACGCGCCGGTGTGCTCGGCCGCCAGCATCCCGGTCCTGGCCGGGGTGCTGCCGGGCGTGGTGCCGCGGGTGGCGGTGACGGCCGGGGTCTCGGCCTTCGGGGCCGGCTTCTCGGCCGGGATCTCCGCTTCAGGAGCGGGCGTCACGGTCTCGGTGGTCGGCGCCTTGATGACCGGAGCCTCCGTGACCGGAGCCCCGCCGACCCGGGCCTCGGCGATCCGGGCCTCGGCGGCCCGGGCCTCGGTGACGGGAGCCCCGGCGGCCCGGCCGGTGGCGTCGCCGGGCCTGGCGGCGGGCTCGGCCGGCTTCGCGGTGGGCTCGGCCGGCTTCGCGGTGGGCTCGGCCGGCTTGTCAGCAGGCCTGGCCGGCGCACCCGGCGCACCCGACGTCGCCGGCGCGGATCCGAAGGCCGGGCTCGCCCCAGGCACGGCCGGCACAGGCGCCGGGGACGGGACCGCGGGCGCCGGAGCCGAAGCGGCCGGGGGAGCGACCGGCGGCACCGGGGGAGCGGAGGTCCAGTTCGACTCGCGCCACGGGCTGTCGGTGGGCGCTCCCGGCGCCCCGCCCTGCTCGCCGGTCCGGGGCAGCGGCGGCGTCACCTGGTCCTCGGCGGGCGCGGGGCCCGCTCCGCGGTAGCGCGACATCAGCGAACCGCGGCCGCCGGTGTCGTCCGGGGCCTCGCCGGCCGGGTCCTGCTCGGAGGACCGCACGGTACGGCTGTCGCGCCCGTTCGGCCCAGTGGCACCGCCCTCGAGGAACTGCATGCGGAGCACCGTAGTCGCCCCGCCGTCCCGATAGAACCCGATCGGCGCAGGTCACCCGTCCGCAGCAGCGATCACCGGCGGGGGTCGAGCACCAGCTTCCCGGTCGAGGACCGATCCCGCAGGGCACGGTGCGCGTCGGCCACGTCACCCAGCGCGTACGTCCCGCCGACGACCGCGGTCAGCCGCCCGTCGGCCAGCATCGCCAGCAGCTCGGTGATGCCCGGCGTCAGCCACCGGGCCGGGTCCCGGAAGCCGTGTGCCAGCCAGAAGCCGATCACCGCGGTCGAGTGGGCCATCAGGTTGGTCGGGTCGATGGATGCGGGGGTCTCCCGGGACGCCTGCCCGTACGTGACGAGCCGGCCGAAGGGCGCCAGCGCCCGCAGGCTGGCGTCGAACGCCGCCCCGCCGGTCATCTCCAGCACCACGTCGACCCGGCGGCCGCCGTTGGCCGCCCGCAGCGCCGCGGTGAGGTCGTCGACGGCCGGGTCGACGGCCTCGTCGGCGCCCAGCGACAGCGCCAGCTCGCGCTTCTCGGCCGAGGACGCGAGCGCGATCACCCGGCCGGCGCCCCAGGCCTTGGCCAGCTGGACGGCGACCGTGCCGACCCCGCCGGCCGCGGCGTGCACGACGACGGTCTCGCCCGCGGCCAGGTGGGCGCAGGTGCGCAGCGCGTGCCAGGCCGTCACTCCCTGCAGGACCACCGACAGCGCGGCGCCGTCGTCGACCCCGTCCGGGATCGGCCAGGTCATCACGTCCGCGGCCAGCACGCGCTCGGCGTACCCGCCGCCGCCGAGCAGGCCGACCACCCGGCGGCCGTCCGCCCCGATCCCGGCGAACTCGGCCCCCGGCACCAGCGGCAGCGTCTGCGGGGCCAGGTACGAGTCCTCGGTCTGGTGCGTGTCGGCGTAGTTCACGCCGGCCGCGGTGACCTCGTAGACCTGCCTGCCCGGGGCCGGCGACGGCTCCGGGACGTCGGCGACCTCGAGCACTTCCGGCCCACCGAACCGACGAATCTGGATACAGCGCACGCCTGGACTATAGGGTTCGCGGTCGTGACCAGATCCGTGCTCGTCACCGGCGGCAACCGGGGCATCGGCCTCGCCATCGCCCGCGCCTTCGCCGATCAGGGTGACAAGGTCGCGGTCACGCACCGGGGTCAGGGCGCGCCCGAGGGCACGTTCGGGGTGCAGTGCGACGTGACCGACAGCGCCGCAGTGGACGCCGCGTTCACCGCGGTCGAGGCGGAGCAGGGGCCGGTCGAGGTGCTGGTCTCCAACGCCGGCATGACCGACGACACGCTGCTGCTGCGGATGAGCGAGGACCAGTTCACCCGGGTCCTGGACGCCAACCTGACCGCGGCGTACCGGCTGTCGAAGCGGGCCGCGGGCAAGATGCTGCGGGCCCGCACCGGCCGGATCATCCTGGTCTCCTCGGTGGTCGCGCTGACCGGCAGCCCGGGCCAGACCAACTATGCGGCGGCCAAGGCCGGGCTGATCGGCTTCGGCCGGTCGCTGGCCAAGGAGCTCGGCTCCCGCGGCATCACGGTCAACATCGTGCTGCCCGGCTTCGTGCAGACCGACATGACCGCGGCGCTGCCGGAGGCGCAGATCGCCACCATCAAGAGCCAGGTGGCGCTGCAGCGGCTGGCGACGCCGGAGGAGGTCGCGGGGGTGGTCACGTTTCTCGCGTCGGAGGCGGCCGGCTACGTCACCGGCGCCGTGGTGCCGGTGGACGGCGGACTGGGGATGGGGCACTAGATGGGTCTGCTCGACGGCAAGCGGCTGCTGATCACCGGCGTGATCACCGACGCCTCGATCGCGTACTCGGTGGCCCGGGTGGCGATCGAGCAGGGCGCCACGGTCGTGCTCACCGGCTTCGGCCGGATGTCGCTGGTGGAGCGGGTGGCCAAGAAGCTGCCCGGGCCGGCGCCGGTGGTCGAGCTCGACGTGACCAGCCCGGAGGCGATGGCCTCGCTGCCGGAGCGGGTCCGCGAGCACGTCGACGGGATCGACGGCGTGCTGCACTCGATCGGGTTCGCGCCGGCGTCCTGCCTGGGCGGCGGCTTCCTGGACACGCCCTGGGAGGACGTCGCCACCGCGGTGCACGTCTCGACGTACTCGCTGCCGGCGCTGGCGAAGGCCGCGCTGCCGCTGCTGCCGGAGCGGGGCGGCTCGATCGTCGGGCTCACCTTCGACGCCACGATCTCCTGGCCCGCGTACGACTGGATGGGCGTGGCCAAGGCCGGGATGGAGTCGGCGGCCCGGTACACGGCGCGCGAGCTCGGCCCGCGCGGCATCCGGGTCAACCTGGTCGCGGCCGGCCCGCTGCGGACGATGGCGGCCCGGTCGATCCCGGGATTCAAGCGCTTCGAGGACGTCTGGGACGAGCGGGCGCCGCTCGGCTGGGACATCACCGACCCGGAGCCGGTCGCCCGCACCTGCGTGGCGCTGTTCTCGGACTGGATGCCGGCGGTGACCGGCGAGATCGTGCACGCCGACGGCGGGTTCCACGCGACGGGCGTGTAGCCCGGCGGTCCGGCAGGATGGACCGGTGAGCCCCGAGTACGACGCGTTGCTGCTGCTGTCCTTCGGCGGTCCCGAGGGACCCGAGGACGTCCTGCCGTTCCTGGAGAACGTGGTCCGGGGCCGCGGCGTCCCGCGGGAGCGGCTGCTGGACGTGGCCGAGCACTACACCCACTTCGGCGGGGTCTCGCCGATCAACGACCAGAACCGGGCCCTGCTGGCGGCGATCCGGGAGGTCGTCGACCTGCCGGTCCACTGGGGCAACCGGAACTGGCACCCGCTGGTCGAGGACACCGTCGCGGCGATGCGCGACGACGGCGTACGGCGGGCGCTGGTGTTCGTGACCTCGGCCTACACGTCGTACTCGGGATGCCGTCAGTACCAGGACGACCTGGTCCGGGCCCGGGCCGCGGTGGGGGCGGACGCGCCGGAGCTGGACAAGCTGCGGCACTACTTCAACCACCCCGGGTTCGTCGAGCCGGCCGCGGACGGCGTCCGGGCCGCGCTGGAGTCGCTGCCGGACGCCCGGCTGGTGTTCACCGCGCACTCGATCCCGCAGTCGATGGAGGACGCCAGCGGCCCGGGCGGGCACCTCTACTCCGCGCAGCTGCGGGAGGCGTCCCGGCTGGTCGCGGAGGCCGTCCGGGGGCCGGGCGCGGAGTTCGACGTGGTCTGGCAGTCGCGGTCCGGTCCGCCGTCCGTGCCCTGGCTGGAGCCGGACGTCAACGACCACCTCTGCGCGCTGGCCGAGGCCGGGACCGGGTCGGTGGTGGTCTCGCCGATCGGGTTCGTCTCCGACCACGTCGAGGTGCTCTGGGACCTGGACGAGGAGGCGGCGGCGACCGCGGCCAAGCTCGGGCTCGGGTACGCCCGGGCCGCCACCGTCGGCACCGACCCACGGTTCGTCGCGATGGTCCGCGAGCTCGTCGACGAGCGCCGGTCCGGGGCGCCGGCCCGCGCGCTCGGCCCGATGGGTCCGAGCCACGACGTCTGCCCGTTCGACTGCTGCCCCGCCCCCCGCCGCCGCCCGATCCCCAACCCCTGACCCGCCCGCCGAGACGGCGGCCGGCACCCGCCGCGGCCGCGCGCCCGGCACCCGCCGCGGCTCGGCCGGGCGGTCAGGGAGTGCGGAAGTCTCAGCGGTGCCGGGAGGGGACCGCGTTGTAGGCGGCCAGGCGGGCGCGGCGGACCGCGGTCACCAGCGGGCGCAGCGCGTCGTCGCGGGCCCGGGCCTCGGCCCCGTTCACGGCGCTGCCGGGCGAGTCGGCCCGGGCCAGGTCCAGCACCGCGGACAGCCGGTCGGCCGAGGCCAGCAGCCGCACCGCCCGCGCCTCGTGCCCGGGCGGCAGGTCCGGCGTCACCCCGCGGCGCATCCGGGCCAGCTCGCCGGCGACCTCGGGCCGCCAGCTGGCCACGTCCAGGGCCGCCAGCGCGGAGGCGGCGTCCCGGGTCGCGGCGGTCAGGTCGTACTCGGCCTCGGCGACGGTGAGCGGGTCCGGCGTCGGCTCCGTGATCACGTACGCCCTCCAGAGCACGCACTCGGTCCGGTCCTGCACCGACCCGTGCGAGGTCACCAGCGGCACCAGCCCGATGCCCCGCCCGACCACGGCCTCGCCCGCCGCCAGCGCGGCGGTCGTGAACGGCCCCGGGCCCGGCAGCCCGCGCGGGTCGCCCGCGACCGGCAGGACCGTACGGATGCCCTCGGGCGAGCGCTCCCGCAGCACCGGCAGGGCCCAGCCCAGCGGCTGCTCGCCCTCGACGCCCGGCAGCGCGGTCACCCGGTGCGGCTCGTCGTCGCCGGTCACCCGGCCGACCACGTCGTCGTACGCCGCCTCGCCGGCCAGCCAGGCCGACGTCCAGGCGGCGAACACCCCGGAGCGCACCCTCACGCCGGCAACCCTACGTGCTCCGTCCGACACGGCACATCGGAACCCGGCGCGCCACCCCGGACCCGTCGATCCCGGCCCGTACGGTCCGGACGTGCGCAGCGACGACTACGGGACCGACGTGCTGGCCGGTGACTGGCGGAAGAAGAAGACGATCCCGGCCGTGCCGGCCGAACCCGAAATGGTGGTCGAGGAGGCCGGTACCGGCTTCTGCGGTGCGGTCGTGGCCTGCGAGAAGGACGCGGTCACGCTGGAGGACCGGCACGGCCGGCGGCGGATGTTCCCGCTCGCGCCGGCCGGCTTCCGGCTCGACGGCCGGCTGGTCACGCTGACCCGCCCGGTCGCGGCGCCGGCGACGAGGAAGCCGGGACGTACGGCCTCCGGCTCGGTCGCCGTCGCCAACGTCCGGGCCCAGGTCGCCCGCGGCAGCCGGATCTGGGTCGAGGGCGTGCACGACGCCGCGTTGGTCGAGCGGGTCTGGGGCGACGACCTGCGGATCGAGGCGGTCGTGGTGGAGCCGCTGGACGGCATCGACGACCTGGCCGGGGCGGTCCGCGGGTTCCGGCCGGACCGCGAGCACCGCCTCGGCGTCCTGGTCGACCACCTGGTGCCGGGCACCAAGGAGAGCCGCATCGTCGCCGCGGTCACCGATCCGGACGTGCTCGTGCTCGGCCACCCGTACGTGGACGTCTGGCAGGCGGTGAAGCCGTCCTCGCTCGGCATCGCCCGCTGGCCGGTCGTGCCCCGGGGAGAGGACTGGAAGACCGGCATCTGCACCCGGCTGGGCTGGGGCGACCCGCGCGACGGGTGGCGCCGGGTGCTGGCCGCCGTCGACTCGTACGCGGACCTCGAGGTCCCGCTGCTCAGGGCGATGGAGGAATTGATCGACTTCGTGACCGTCGGCCGGTCCGGTTAGCCCGACCGTGGGAGAATGGCCCTGTGCCCGGGTGGTTGATCTGGCTTATCGCGGCCGGCGTGCTGGCCATCGCCGAGGCGCTCTCGCTCGACCTCGTCCTGATCATGCTGGCGGTCGCGGCCCTGACCACGGCGGGCGCGGCAGCGCTCGGGGCCGGTGCGGTGGTGCAGGTCGGGGTCTTCGCGATCGTCTCGCTCGGGCTCGTCGCCGTGGTCCGGCCGCTGGCCAAGCGCCGGCTGCAGGTGCCGCTGACCAACGCCCAGCGCACCGGCATCGAGGCCCTCAAGGGCCGCAACGCGGTGGTGGTGCGGACCGTCGACCAGCACGGCGGCCGGGTCAAGCTGGCGGGCGAGGAGTGGTCCGCCCAGTCCTACGACCCGCTGCAGGTCCTGCCGGTCGGGGCGACCGTGCAGGTGATGGAGATCCGCGGCGCCACCGCCGTCGTCTGGTCGCACGAGTGAGAGAACCCGGGGAACCCCGCACTGGCGCGGTTCGTCCTCCCGGCACACATAACGCACTGGAGCAGTCATGACAGCCGGCCTGATCGCCCTCCTCGTCGTCATCCTGTTCATCGTCGTGGTGCTGGTCCGCAGCATCCGGATCATCCCGCAGGCCCGGGCCGGCGTGGTGGAGCGACTGGGCAGTTACTCGCGCACGCTGTTGCCCGGCCCGCACGTGCTGATCCCGTTCGCTGACCGGGTCCGCGCCACGATCGACCTGCGCGAGCAGGTCGTCTCGTTCCCGCCGCAACCGGTGATCACCGCCGACAACCTGACCGTGAACATCGACACGGTCATCTACTTCCAGGTCACCGACCCGCGCGCGGCGACGTACGAGATCGCGAACTACATCCAGGCGGTCGAGCAGCTCACCGTCACCACCCTGCGCAACGTGGTCGGCTCGATGAACCTGGAGCAGACGCTGACCTCGCGGGACCAGATCAACTCGAAGCTGCGCGGCGAGCTGGACGAGGCCACCGGCAAGTGGGGGATCCGGGTCGCCCGGGTCGAGCTCAAGGCGATCGACCCGCCGCTGTCCATCCAGGACGCGATGGAGAAGCAGATGCGCGCCGACCGGGACAAGCGGGCGATCATCCTGCAGGCGGAAGGCGCCCGGGAGTCCTCGATCAAGACCGCCGAGGGCCAGAAGGCGGCCCAGATCCTCGCCGCCGAGGGGGGCAAGCAGTCCGCGATCCTGGCCGCGGAGGCCGAGCGGCAGTCCCGGATCCTGCGGGCCGAGGGTGAGCGGGCGGCGCGCTACCTGGCCGCCCAGGGCCAGGCCAAGGCGATCGAGACCGTGTTCGCCTCGATCCACGCCGCCGACCCGGACCCGAAGCTGCTGGCGTACCAGTACCTGCAGACACTGCCGCAGATCGCCCAGGGCGACGCGAACAAGCTCTGGATCATCCCGAGCGAGTTCTCCCAGGCGCTGCAGGGGCTGGCCGGGATCACCGGCCAGGCCCCGGCCGCCGGAGCCGAGGGCAACGGCGCCAGCTGGCTGACCGAGGCCGGCCGGTCCGGCGACGCTCCCTCGACCCGGCCGCCGTACCAGTCGCTGGACACGGAGGACTGGTTCGACTCCAAGCTGCCGCCGGCCCGGCTCCAGCCGGAGGCCGAGATCCGCGCGTCCGACCGGGACTCCGAGACGGCCGCGGCGCACTCGAACCTGTCCTTCGACGTGCCCGACGGCGCCGACGACCCGACCGACGAGGACGACGCGCCGCGCGCGCTGCCGCCCTCGCAGCCGGCGCCGTACGCCGGACCGCCGTCGGGACAGCAGCAGCCGACCCGCCACGGGCCGCCGTCCGGCGGGAACCCGGCCCAGGGCGGCCCGCCGCCGAACTAGGGCACGCCCCGCTAGTACCTCAACCTTGCCCCACCGCCCGCCTCGGGTCGCTCCGAGGCGGGCGGTGGGCGTTCGGCGGCCCACTCCCGCTACTTGTCCGGACAAGGTTGCATTTAGGCAATCCGCCGAACGGACGCACCGCGATCGGCCTTACACGGCCTTATCGGGCAGGATTCGCCGAATTCATTGACAGCATGGCGGGAGTGATTCAACACTCTGAGCGACCGCACGAAGAATGCCCCTTCGGACGGTGCTGGTGGTCAGACCCGCACCTTTCTGGAGGAACCTGTGCCTCTTCCCCGCGTCCTGTTGGCCGTTCCGCTGCTGGTGGCCGGTGCTCTGATACCCGGAGTCACCAGGAGCCCGGAGCCCGCGCCGACCGGCACCGTGGGGATGGGGCACGAGACGTTCACCGTCGCCGACGTCGACGCGGACCCCGCCGCCGGAGCCGAGGGCGACGAGTACGCGGCCGTAAAGATCCGCCGCGGTACGGCCCTCACTTTCGTCAACGACTCCCGCTGGCTGCACGTCATCGGCCCGGGCGAGGACGGCCGGATCACCTCCGAGCCCGGCGCGCCGTCGCTGGGCCCGCGCGGCGCGTTCCTCAGCCAGACCGGCCAGACGTACACGACCGCGACCTGGAACACCCCGGGCACGTACTCGGTGACCTGTTCGCTGCACCCGGAGATGACCGTCAGGGTGACGGTCACCGACTCCTAGGCGCGGCCCCCTTACCCCGGCCCGGCGCTGTCGCGACCGCCCCGCCGGCCCCGTCCCTCCCAGGCCCGAGAGGAGGTCGCCACATGTCCGCTCTCATCAGCAGCGTCAAGCACGCTCGGTACGCGATGGGCTCGCTCACCGCCGTGCTGTTCGCGGCGTGCGCCGGCGGTTCCTGAGCGAACCGGGCCGGTGCCCGTCGCGCCGGTCGGCCGCTACTCGGCCGCCGGGGGCAACGTGACGGGCGCCGGCCCCCGCCCACCTTCCGACAAGGGAGCAACAGGATGTTCGAGACCGGGGTGCGGCAGTTCCGGATGGCGATGGCGATGGTGTGGGGACACCGCATCAACCCCGACGTCGTGCACAAGCTCGTCGCGGACGCGCGCGCCACGCTGGCCGAGTTCGGCTCGCCCGGGGCGGACGTCCAGCAGCTCACCGACGGGCCGTTCGCCGACCCCGCGGCCCGGCAGGAGTTCACCGACCGCTCGGTCCGGCGAACCGCGAAGCGGCTGGCGGAGCTGTCCCCCTTCTACGCCGAGCGGTTCGCCGCCGCCGACGTGGACCCGGCCAAGGCCACCGCCGGGACGCTGGCCGGCGTCCCGGTCACGGTGAAGGCCGACCTGCGGGCCCGGCCGGCGGACTTCCGCTGCCGCGGGGTGGAGGCCGTGCTGTCCACCCGGACCACCGGCACCACCGGTCGGCCGGCCGAGGTCTGGCTGTCCGCGTACGAGACCCAGCTGTGGCCGGCGATGGCGGCCCTGTCCGGCGTGCTTCGGGCCGAGATCGGCCCCGAGGACTGCATGCAGGTCAACATCAGCTCGCGGGCGACCGCCGCCGTGCAGCAGGACGTCACGCTGTGCCGGCTGGTCGGCGCCCGCAGCCGGGTGCTCGGCGTGCTGCCGCCGGACGAGAGCCTCGACTCGCTGCTCGACGGCGGCCCGACGATGCTCGCCACCTATCCGTCGTACCTGGCCAAGCTGGTGGTCCGGGCCCGGGCCCGCGGGCTCGGACCGGCCGACTTCGCGCTGCGGCGGGCCGACGTCGGCGGCGAGGTGCTGTCCCCGGCGGTGGCCGCGGCGGCCCGGGCCACGTTCGGGCTGGACCTGGTCAACGACACGTTCGCGATGACCGAGGTGCTGCCGGTCTCCGGCCGCAGCTGCTCGCTCGGCCACCTGCATCCGGACCTCAACATGGGGCTGGTCGAGGTGGTGGCCATGGACGGGTCCGGGCCGGCCGCGCCGGGGGAGCTGGGCACGCTGGTCATCACGCCGTACTTCCCGTACCGGGACTGCATGCCGGTGCTGCGCTACGACACCCGCGACGTCGTCCGCACCCTGATCGAGCCGGCCGACTGCGAGCTGGCCGCGATCCCGGCCACCTCGGCCATCCTCGGCAAGGCCGGCGGCCTGTACGAGACCGCGGCCGGCATCGTCACCCCCCGCGAGGTGATCGAGGCCTGGGAGGCGCTGCCGTCCGCGCCCTGGCCGGCCCGGTTCCGGGCCGACGTGATCGAGGGCCGGCTCACCCTCACCGTGCCGGCGAGCGCGCTGGCCGGGATCGGCGAGCACGGCACCCGCGAACACCTGGCCGACCGCGGCCTGGACGTCGACCTGCGTCCCGTGCCCGGGAACGGCCGCGAGTTGCGGACCGTCCGGGCCGACCTGCTCGAGACCAGCTTCACCACCGTCTGAACGGAGCGTCCGATGGTCGACATGCTCGTCCCGCAGACCATGGTGCAGGTCGCGGTCGTGTTGTTCGGGGCGATCGCGACCTGCCTGTTCGCCACCGGCTACCTGCGCCGGGTCCGGCTGGAGCGGCCGGCGGTGGGGACCTTCAACGGTCGCGACGTGGTCGTGCTGTTCGTCTTCATCGTGGCGCTGCCGATGCTCTACCTGATCCTGCCGCACTGGGCGCTGACATCGTTCCTGGTGATCACGTTCGTCGCGTCGCTGTCGATCGGCTACCGGCCGGTGGTCGCGCCGGCACCGCTGTGGGCCGGGATCGGCCTGCTGCTGGGGGCGAACATCTGGATCGCCCGGACCTCGCTCGGCACTGTCGGCGGCTGGCAGGTCTACTGGGCCGAGACCAGCGTGATCGTGCTGCTCGGCGCGTCCGCCGTGGCCAACCTCTACGTCCAGGGCGGCATGCGGCTGCGGCACGTGGCCTGGTTCGCGCTGTTCCTCGCCTTCTACGACTTCACCTTCAGCCAGCTCATCCCGCTCACGCCGCTGCTGGCCGACGCGTTCATCGGCTACCCGCTGGACCCGTCGATCGGGATGCGGCTGGGCATCTACAACGCCAACATCGGCATCGGCGACCTGCTGGTGTACGCGCTGTTCACGATCGCCGCGCTCAAGGCGTACGGGCGGCGGGCCTGGCGGGTGGCGCTGGCGGTGGTGATCGTGTTCGGCTCGCTCGGGCCGGGGCTGGCGCCGCTCGTGCTGGACGCGGTCACCCGCGGGTCGAACAACTTCGTGGTGCCGGCGCAGACGTTCTTCGGGATCCCGGCCTTCCTGGTCTACCTGTGGATGCGGCGGCGCTGGGGACCCGAGCGAACCGTGCAGGAGTTCCTGGCCAGCGCGGACGTGCGGTCGCCGATCAACCAGCCGGAGGAGCAGGCACCGGCACCGGCTCCCGTACCGGAGCCGGCCCCGGCAGGGTGATCGCGACCGGCTCCGGCTGGGCCGTCGGCTCGGCCGGAGCCGGGATCGCGGGCGTGCGCTGCTCCGGGCGGGTGCCGAGCCAGGCCGCGGCGAGCAGGATCCCGGCGGTCATCACCAGGGCCAGGATCCGGAAGTCGACGACCGCCACCAGCGCCGCGCCGAGCGCGATCGACAGGCTCTGCGGTCCGGAGATGAGCACGTCGACCGCGGAGGACGTACGGCCCAGCAGGTGCGCCGGCGTCCGCAGCTGCAGCGTGATCGACAGCCCGGCCACGATCGGCGGGACGCCCAGCCCGACGATCGCCATGGCGGCCACCGCGACCGCCACCACCGGCACGACGGTGAGCGCCATCCCGGCCGCGACCGCGACCAGCCCGGCGGTCACCGCGGTGCCGGCCCCGAGCCGCCTGACCACGGTCGCGGCCAGCAGCCCGCCGGCCACCGACCCGGCGCCGAAGCTGAGGTCGAGCACGCCCAGGAACGCGGGGGAGCGGTGCAGGCCCTGGTCGACGACCGCGAACATGACCACCTCGATGAACCCGATGACGAGCATCGCCAGCGCGACCGCGGTCACGATCTGCCGCAGCACCACGGTCCGGCGCAGGTGGCCCAGGCCGGCGCCGACCTCGGCCAGCCAGCGTCCCTCGGACCGGGCCGGGGCGGGCTCGGTCACCCGCATCAGCAGCAGCCCGCCCGCGGCCACGACGAAGGTCGCCGCGTCCAGCAGCGCGACCGAGTGCGGGCCGACCGCGGCGTAGAGGCCGGCGCCGGCGATCGGGCTGAGCAGCCGGGACAGCGCCGCGACCGTCTGCAGGGCGCCGTTGGCGGCGATCAGCTCGTCGTCGGCGGCGAGGCTCCGCAGCAGCGCCGACTGGGCGGAGCGCAGCAGCGCCCAGGACGCGCCGTACAGGGCGGCGACGGCGTAGATCAGCCAGAGCTGGTCGCGGTCGTGCACCAGCAGCAGGAGCAGCACGGCCCCGGCCGAGACCACGTTGACCAGCACCAGCAGCGGCCGCCGGCGGACCCGGTCGACCAGCATCCCGGCGGCCGGCGCCAGCAGCACCGGCGCCACCAGCACCGCGAAGATCACCATGGCGGCGGCGGTGGTGCTGCCGGTCAGCGCCTTGACCCAGATCCCCAGCGCCAGCCAGAGCGCGCTGCTGCCGGTCAGCGACAGCGCGTCCATGCCCAGGAAGATCCGCAGGTTGCGGTTGCGCAGCAGGCTGCTCATGACTGGTCCTCCTGACCGTGCCGGGACGTGGGGACGGCGTGCAGGCCGAAGGAGACCGGGAGCGTGTCCGGCCGCTGGTTCGCCTGCCGCGCGTTGTCGATGTACGGCTGGACCGTCGCCTCGATCGCGGCGGTGAGCGCGGCCAGCTCCTCGACGGTGAGATGCAGGACCAGCCGCATCTCCTGGGAGGCCTCCCGCCAGGCCTTCGGATACAGCGAGCGGGCGGAGTCCCAGGCCCGCAGCCGGTTCAGGTCGCGCTCCCGGATCAGCTGCAGCAGCGCGTCGGCGGCCATCTTGGCCTCGGCGTTCAGCTCGTCGTCCGGGATGTCGTTCGCGACCGGGACCGTCCGCCAGGGCCGCTGCCGGCCCTTGCCGCCCTCGGCCTCCTCGACGTAGCCGTACTTGGCCAGCGTGCGGAGGTGGAACGAGGCGCTCGCGGGGGACTCGCCGAGCCGCTCGCCGGCCTGGGTCGCGGTGAGCGGACCCACTTCGTCCAGCAGCTCGAGCAGGGCGATGCGGGTGGGATGGCTCAGCGCGCGCAGCTCGGTGGCCGAGGTGAGCCGCCGTCGTTCGGAAGACATGTTTCGAAGTGAAGCTTTCGAAACAACTCTTGTCAAGCAGTTACTCTTCGGCGGCGGCGAGAAAGAGGGCGTTCGCGCGCTGGAAGCGGCCGCCCGAGCCGAGGTCGGCCAGCAGCCCGGTCAGGTCCTGCGCGCCGGCCGTCCGGGCCCGGCGGGCGAGCAGCGCCAGCCGGTCGCCGTGGGCCGGCCCGTCGATCTCGGCCGGCAGCGCCGCGGGTCCCTTCGCCATCCGCACACCGTAGAGACCGGTCAGTCCGGGGCCGGCGCACTCCAGCGTTCCTCGATGCGGCCGAAGCGCCAGACGGCCAGCGCGACGATCCAGGTCACCACGAACAGCACGACGATCGCGTAGCCGACGTAGTTGAGGTCGATGGAGGAGACCCAGCCCCAGAACCCGCCGGTCAGGCCGGCCTTCTCGGCCAGCAGGCCGAGCAGCTCGACGCCGCCGATGATCAGCGCGACCGCGACCGAGAGGCCGGTGATCGCGATGTTGTAGTAGACCTTGCGGACCGGCTTGGAGAACGCCCAGCCGTACGCGAAGTTCATGAAGCAGCCGTCGATCGTGTCGAGCAGGCTCATGCCGGCGGCGAACAGGACCGGCAGGACCAGGATCCCGTACCAGGGCAGGGCGGTGGCGGCGGCGCCGCCGGCCAGCACCAGCAGCGAGACCTCGGTGGCGGTGTCGAAGCCGAGGCCGAACAGCAGGCCCACCGGGTACATGTGCCAGGGCTTGGTGACGGCCCGGGTGACCCGGCCGAGGACCCGGTTGAGCAGGCCGCGCTCGTCCAGCCTGCGCTCCAGTTCGGCCTCGTCGTACGTGCCACCGCGCATCTTCTGGAACACCTTCACGATGCCGATCAGCACGACCAGGTTGATCATCGCGATCAGGGTCAGGAACACCCCGGAGACCAGCGTGCCGATCAGGCCGGTCGTCTGCTGCAGCCCGGAGTTCTCGTCCGAGACCTCGCCGGCCAGGGCGCGGATCCCGATCGCCAGCAGGAAGCAGAGTCCGAACACGATCGAGGAGTGGCCGAGGGAGAACCAGAAGCCGACCGACAGCGGCCGCTGCTTCTGGGTCATCAGCTTCCGGGTGGTGTTGTCGATCGCGGCGATGTGGTCGGCGTCGAACGCGTGCCGCAACCCCAGCGTGTACGCGGTGACGCCGAGCCCGATCCCGAACACGCCGCCGGCGCTGCCGAGGTCGTAATGCCGCGGGGCGAGCAGCGCGACCAGCGTCACCCAGCCGACGACGTGCAGCAGGACCACGAACGCGGCCATGCCCACCAGCCGCAGCCACTCGTCCCGCGTGAGCCGGCCGCGGACGCGGGTGAGGACTCCGCCGCTGATCAACGCCATGCCGTGCCCCGCTCGGTCGCCGGTAACCGTCAAGGCGGACGATAGGGGTAACGACGCAGGTCGGCAACCTACGGGCGGGTAAACCTGATCAGAAGTGCAGGGTGGCCCAGGGTGCACGGTCAGGGGCGAGGAGCCGATCGGCGGCCCGGGTCGCGCCCGGGGTGTGCTCGTCGACCAGGCCCGCGGCGGCCAGCGTCCCGAGCCGATGGCCACCCAGGTACGCCGACCCGAGCGCGGTCACCGGCAGGGTCAGGTCGGCCGAGCGGGTGGTCGCCACACAGGTCGCGCCGTCCGGGCCGGCGTCCAGCGCGAACCGGCCGGCGCCGTACCCGGCCGGGTCGACGATCTCCAGCACGAGGCTCCCCGCGCCGCCGTAGTCGCGGATGGTGAGCGCGGCCGGGACGTCCAGCAGCCGCAGCCAGAGCTTGTCGTAGCGGTCGGTCTGCTGGACGAACCGGCCGTCGCCGACCAGCCAGGGCAGCGCCTCGTCCACCGGCCGGCTCCGCGCCTTCACCACCGTGATCAAGTCGACCGCGAGCGCGAAGAACCAGAGGTCCCGGTACGCCGCGTCGGTCGCCGCGACGAGCTCGTCCACGGTCAGCTCGGAGTTCCCGCTCACGTCCCAGGACGAGTGCCAGCGCAGGTAGCCGTCGACCTCGCCGGCCCCGTCGCGGTGCACGACCGCGCGGCCGTCCCAGTCCGGCGGGCCGCCGTCGGCCGAGACCAGCCCGAAGTCGCGGTCCCAGCGCGGCTCCGGCCGGCTGAGGCCGCCGGCCCGCAACAGCCGGGCCCGGTCGTACGCGGCCGGGGCCACGGCGCGCAGCTCCGCCGGGCCGATGAGCTCGAGGTCGCCGGCCGGGACGGGCGCGCCGACGCGGAGCTTGTCGACGGTCCACTCGGCCGCCTCGGTGGCCGGGCCGAAGCCGTACCGGCCGTAGATGCGCCACTCCGAGGCGACCAGGATCGCGGCGATGTCACCGCGCTCGGCCGCGGCGGCCAGGTCCTGGCCCATCATCCCGGTGAGCAGCCCGCGGCGGCGGTGGGTCGGGGCGACGGTCACCATCGAGATCGCGTCGGCCGGGACCGTACGGCCGCCGGGGACGGTCAGCTCCATCGGGAAGCTGCGCAGGCTGCCGACCGCCTTGCCGCGGTCGAAGGCGCCCCAGGTGCGGTTGAGGTCGGGCCGGACGTGCTTGAGCCAGAACTCGGTCCGCGGGGCGTCGCGGCTGCTCGGCTTCAGGAACGCGGTACCGACGTTCCGCATGAGCTCGGCGGCTTCGGACAGGTCGGGGTGGCGGATGTCGAGCGACACGATCGCTGACACTAGCCCGGCGGCCGCCCACCCCGGCAGCCGTTTTCGCCCCCGGCGCACGCCGGACGCGGACCCGGCGCACGCCCACGCCGGACCTGAACCCGACGCACGACCGGGGCCGGCACCGGGATCGGCGGGGCGGATGGATCGGACCGGCTCGCGCGGGTAGACCTGCGGCGTGAGCGAGAGATCCGGCGGTGCGGCCGGGCACGACGAGACCCAGGCGCAGCGGCTCGACCGCAACTACGGCGAGCTGCTGCAGGAGCTGCGGGTCGCGCAGGTCGGCGTGCAGATCCTGTTCGCCTCGCTGCTCACCGTCGTGTTCACCGACCGGTTCACGATGATCAGCACGCTGCAGCGGGTCACGTACGTGGTGACGCTGCTGGCCGCCGCGGCCGCGACCGCGCTGCTGGTCGGCCCGGTCGCGTTCCACCGGATCGTCTTCCGGCACAACCAGAAGGACGACCTGGTCCAGGTCTCGCACCGGATGGCGCTGGGCGGGCTGGCCTGCCTGTCGGTCGCGTTGGTCGGGGTGGTGCTGTTCATCCTGGAGGAGGTGCTGGGGGAGACCCCGGCGCTCTGGTTCAGCGCCGGGGTCGCCGCCGTCTTCGTCGTGCTCTGGTTGGTGATCCCGCTGGTCAGCCGGACCCGGGAAGAACTCCCGGGTCACGACTAGGGCCTGAACACCGCCACCGACTCCGTCGCCCGCCGAAGGCCGACACGAACGTGAGCGGCAGGAGCGCGGCGGCGAACCCGATGGTGAGCGCGCGGAGAGGGCGCACTGAGCCTCCTCGTCGAGGCGGGTACGGACGGATCCAGCCTTCCTGTCCGGACAGGGCCGGGCGAGGGTCAGTCCAGCTGCAGCGTGACGTCCGTGGCGGCGACGTAGCCGATGTGGTCGCCGAAGCCGATCGTGAGGTAGTCGCCGACCGCGTCCGGGTCGAGCAGGACGGCGGCCTGGCCGGTGCCGAGGGTGCCCACCGGGGTGCCGGACTCCGCCGCGCCGAAGACCGGGACGGCGGTGGAGATCGGGGTGACGCGGTCGGCGTCGCCCGGCAGCGTCCGGGTCCCGGCCGGGTCGGACAGGTACGCGGCGCGGCCGCCGTACCAGACCTCGGTCCAGCCGTCCGTCGTCCCGGCCACGGCCAGGGACCGGCCGACCGCGGGCTGGTCCGCCAGCGCGGCGCCGCCCGGCGCGGAGCGCAGCACGAGGCCCGGGGCGGCGACGGTGACGACCCGGTCGGCCCGGAACGCCTGCGCGGTCAGCGGAGCGCCGGCCGCACGCAGCACTCGGACCCAGTCGAAGCCGGACTGCAGCGAGACCGGCGCACCCGCGACCTCGTCCATGCCCAGCAGGTGCTGCCGGTCCAGGGTCAGCCCGCGGCCGGCGAGGTAACGCAGCAGCCGGGCCACCGACGCGTACGCGGCCGGGGTCGGGTTCGCCTCGACCGCGATGCCGACCGAGCCGGCGTCCACGGTCGGGTTGCCGGCGTCCCAGGCGACGTCGCGCAGCAGCACGGTCTGGGTCACCGCGCCGTCGGCGGCGCGGACCACGTAGTGCGCGCTCCACCGGGCGCTGGCCCGCTGGGCCGCGGCGATCGTCGCGCTGTAGCCGGCCGGCGCGGTCGAGATCACGACCTGGTTCACGGTGGTCCGGTCGCCGGGCTGGTAGCCCGCGGCCGGCACCAGCCGGCAGCCGGCCGGGCACTCGCCGGTGACGGCCTCGCCCGGCCCGGCCGGCAGCGCGGCCGCCGGGTCGGCGGCGATGGAGAACCGCTGGCCGGCCACCACGGTCGCCGGCAGGCCCGCCCGCAGCTGGGCGAACACGTCGTCGGCGACGGCCCGGCCGGTCATCGAGTCGCCGGTGGCGAACCGGGCCACCGCGCCGTACCAGCCGAGGAGGGAGGTGGGCAGGGCGCCGCCGGCGGCCTGCTTCCCGTACGAGGCGAGCAGCGCGGCGGCGGCCCGGGCGCCCTCGGCCGGGACGTCCCGGGCGCCGGCCGCGGAGGTGCCGGCCAGACCGGCGGCGGTGGCCAGCGCGCGGGTGGCCGGGTCGTGGCCGGCCAGCGCGCGGACCTGGGCGACCCGGGTGTCGGCGATGCCGCCGCGGCCGTCCAGGGCCGGCGTGCCGTCGGCCAGCCGGAACAGGCCGTGGCCGCCGTCGAGCCTCGGGTCGGTCGCCCCGAAACCGGAGAGCGTGCCGGCCAGCGCCACGAGCAGCGGCGCGGGCACGCCGTACTGCGCGGCGGCCGCGGTGATCTCCTGCTGCCGCTGGTCCGAGACCTCCGGCGCGGCCGGGGCGTTGCGGGCGCCCGCCACGCCGACCGCGGCCACCAGTACGCCGAGGAAACCGACCACTGTTAGCGCGGCTGCGCGCCGCACTGCCCTGCGCACCGACGGACCTCCAGAACGTACTGCTGACGACCGCGGAAGCCTCGTCCGTCCGGTCGCAGTACGCAAGCTGCGACGCGCCGAGTCAGCCGGTCGGGGCAACCACCGCGTCGGCCACGCCACTCGCCGCGATCAGGACGTCACTCGCGTCGGCCGCACCGCTCACCGGGACGTCGCCGCTCACCGGGACGTCGCCGCTCACCGGAGCATCCCCACCCACCGGAGCGTCGCCGCTGGCCGCGCCCGCGCCGGTGTCGCCGTCCCCGGGCAGGCTCGCGCCGGCGCCGGGCGGCGTCGTGTCCACCGGCGCCTCCGGCGTCGTCGGGTCGGGGGTCGGCGTCACCGGCGGATTGGCCGGGATGCTCGCGGGCGGCGGGGTGGGGGAGACCGTCGCGGGCGGGGGCACGGGCACGGTCGCCTTCGGCGCCGGCGAGGTCGCCATCGGGCTCCTCGTCGAGGCGGGCTTTCCGGCCGGGGTGCCGCTGGGGCTGACGGCCGGCGCCGACCGGGCCGGTGCGGTCACCGTCACGTAGACGATCCGGCCGTCCGGGCCGACGGACGGGCTGAGGACCGGCGACGGCGGAGCCTGTCCGGACTCGCTCGCGGTCAGCCCGTGCTGCGGCGGCGCGACCTGCTCGTCGGCGGGGCCGCCGTTCGCCTTCATGCCGAGCGTGACGCCGCCGACCACGGCGACGATCCCGGCCGCGGCCAGGCCGACGACCCAGCGCCGGGACCGCAGCGGGGGACGGCCGATCAGCACGTCCCGCCCCGCGTCGAGGTCGGCGTGCTGGTCGTCGATCATGACGTGCGTGAGCTCGTGCTCGATGACCTCGGCGACCTTGGCCTCGCTCAGCCCGCGGTTCACCAGGACGGTGCGCTCCTCCGGGACCCAGAGCCCGTCCGCGCCGTCCAGGTCCGCGAAGCAGATGGTGACCCCACGATCGCTCGCCTGCCTGAGCAGGGACGGATCGACCACGGAACCCCCGGGGATGTGGGCATGACGAGAGGAGTCGCCCGACTACGAAACCACACCAGAGCCCGGGGTACCAAGCCCTGGCGTGGGGGTGCCCGGTCGCTCCGTCGTCCGGCTCAGCGGCGCTGGTCGTCCTGCTCGTCGAGGAACACGACCTGCCGGCCGGACCGGGCCGCCTCCTCCCGGGCCAACCGGGCCTGTTCACGCACTCTGGCCTGCTGATCCTGGCTCAGCTTGGCTCCGCCGTACGCCGCGTAGCGCAGCGGCTCGGCGGGTGCCTCCGGAGCCGGCGCGATCGACTCGACGGCGCGCGGGCCGTTCTGCGCGCGCAGGAATGTGACGAAGTCCTCGAGCTGGCGGACCTGGTCGGTGGTCAGTCCCTCGGTCGAGATGCCGACCTGGACCGGTGCCGGCGGCACGGGCGCGTCCTGCAGCTCGGCCTCCTCGAGGCTGAGGTAGCCGGCCGCGACGATGAGCTCCAGCATCGGGACGCCCAGCACGGGGCGCACGCGCCGCAGGTTCGGGACGTCGGGCTGGTTCAGCCCGCGCAGCCAGCGCGACACCATGGACTCGGCGAGGCCGCTGCGCCGGGCGAGCTCGGCCTGGGTCAGGCCGGAGCTCCGCATGGCGGATTCCAGGTACGCGGCCCATTCGCGTCCTGACTCCGTACGGATGTGGCGGACTATGGCTCGGCGCTCCCTGATGAACGGACCGACGAGACGGCCCCCGACTGATTGTGCCGGCGCCATTGTGGCGCGAATTGCTTGCGCGCGCATCCCCCTGTGGTTAGTCTTCCATGCGTGCAAGCAAGGTAGCCTCGAGCTGCCGCCCGGCTCGCAGGACGCGACCACCCCTTCGAGCCGGGCGGCGTCGGCGGTTCGGATCTTCCGCACCGACACGGGTCGACGGACCCGTGGGGAGATCCGCCGTCGGCGCCATTGCTTTCTCGGGCCCTGAGGGGAGGTCCGAGGAGCGCACGGCAAGACCGCCCCCGCCCAGTCGCACTTCCGTGACCGCGAGTGGGTGGGGACGGTCAGTGTCGCCGGGCCCGGGCCCGCTCTGGGGGGAGCGGTCCGGGCCCGTTCACGTCCGCACCACATCAGCGCTGGTTGACTGGACGGGTGACCCGTACGGACCCGGCGCCGACGCTGCGGGAACGGCTCGCCCTCGACCCGGGCGCGCCGCCGCCTTCGGCACTGCCGCCGCGGACCCTACGGTCCGAGGTGCTGCTGGTCCTGGCCGTCTCGCTCGGCGCCTCCGCCGTCTACGCCGTGCTCTCGCTGCTGCGCAAGCTGCTCGCGCCGATCCCGCTCTCGCAGAGCCAGGCCACCCTCAACGGCTCGGTCGTGCCGGACCAGCAGTGGTTGGACCTGCTCTACCAGCTGGTCGGGATCGGCTTCGGGGTGGTGCCCGCGTTCCTCGCGCTGCACCTGCTGGCCCGGGACCGGATCTCGGCCCGCTCGCTCGGTGTCGACAACACCCGGCCGGGCAGCGATCTGGCCCGGGGCGCGCTGCTGGCCGCGGTGATCGGGATCCCCGGTCTCCTGCTCTACGTGGTCGCGCACGCGCTCGGGATCTCGGCCACGATCGTGCCGTCCGGGCTGCCGGACGTCTGGTGGCGGATCCCGGTGCTGATCCTGTCGGCGGCGATGAACGCGACGCTGGAGGAGGTCGTGGTCATCGGCTACCTGCTGACCCGGCTGCGCCAGCTCGGGCGGTCGGTGCCGTGGGCGATCGGCCTGGCGGCGGTGCTGCGCGGGTCGTACCACCTCTACCAGGGGTTCGGCGCGTTCGTCGGCAACGCCGTGATGGGCGTGATCTTCGGCTGGTTCTTCCTGCGGACGAAGCGGGTGATGCCGTTGATCGTCGCCCACACGATCCTCGACACGGTCTCGTTCGTCGGCTACGTGGCGCTCTCCGGCCACGTCTCCTGGCTCCCCTGACCCAGCCCGCTCCGGCCGCCCGTCCACGGTGCCGGACGGCCGTTCGCGGGCGGCCGGTTGCGCGGCCGCGGGCGGGGCGGATGTTCCGGGCGCCGGTGAGTGGGCTGGTCGGCGTCCGGGTGGGACGCCGACCTGGGGTCAGTCCGCCTCGTCGGCGGGGCGCTCGGCGTGCCGGCCGCGGCGGACGCCGTCGCGGTAACTGGACAGCCGGCCGCGGACCTCCTGAGGGGACCGGTGCGTGGTGCTCGGCGGCGGGGTCTCGCCGCTGGAACCACCCACCGCGCCAGGGACCGCCATCGCCTGCGGGCGGCGGCGGGGGAGCCCGGCGGTCGTGGTGCCGGCCGTGGTCGGCTCGGCCAGCTTGGCCGCGGCCCGCCAGCCGTCGTCGGCCGCCATCTGCCAGGACGGGCTCTTGCTCTCGTCCTGCTGCACGAACCATTCGGACTGCAGGTCCTCGAAGATCGAGAGCCGGACGTCCTCGGCGGTACCGGCCGGCGCGGGCGGCAGCGTGCCCTCGGCGCCGTCGCCCCCGCGGACGGCGGCCCGGGACCGGCGCGGCGTCCCGGGGGAGGCCAGCGAACGGACCCCCGGGTCCGGGCTGGTCAGACCGGCGGCCGGCGGGAGGTGTCCGCCGTCGCTGCCGTTGCGCGGTGGAGCGCTGAACAGCTCCGCTCCGCCGATCGAGTCACGCCGGGAGGCCGGCTGCCCGCCGCCGTTGGACCGGTACGGGTTCGGCCCCTCCGAGCCGGTGGCCCGGAACGGATCCGGGATCGGGTGCCCCGAGGTGTCCGGCCGGTACGGGTTCGGGCCGGCGGCGTCCCGGGCGGGCGCGTCCCCGAACCGGGGCAGGTCGCTCGGCTCGCTGGTCGGCGGCGGGGTCCGGTACGGCGAGTTGCCGCGGACCGGGCGCTCGGCGCCCGGCGCCGGAAGGCCGGGCGCCGGGAGGCCGGCCGCCGGAGGACCGCCGGGCGCCGGGACGCCGGGCGCGGGCAGGCCGCCGGGCGCCGGACGGCTGCCGGGCGCGGCCGGGGCTCCGGGGGTGCGCCCGGGAAGGTCGGCCGCTGCGGACCGGCCGAAGCCGCCCTCGTCGCGGCCCGCGCCGAACGCGGGCGTCTCGCCGGTCCGCGGCGGGCCGTCGGTGTTCCCGAACGCGCTCGCGCCGGCCGTCCGGCCGGGCAGTTCGCCCGCGGGCGGGAGGCCGCCGAAGTCGCTGCGGGCCGCGGGCGGCAGGTCAGCCGCCCGATGCCCGGCCCCGGTCTCCCGGCTCTCGCCGGGCGCGGGCAGGCCACCCGGCGCGGCGCGCCGGCCACTGCGACCGCCCGGAGCCGGCTCGCCGAAGGCGGGCAGGTCGTGGGCCGGCTCGGAGGCGCCGGTCCGGTTCGGGTGATCGGCCGGACCACCGAAGGCGGCCGGTCGGCTCGGGAGGTCCGAGGGCCCGGCCGTGCCGGGGGAGCGGTCCGGGAGATCGGCGGGGATGCCGTGGCGGGCGGGACCGGTGTCACGGGCCAGCGGATCGGCCGGCGCCGGCCGGCTGCTCCGCCGGGGGCTCGCGAAGCCGGCGATGCCGCTGTCGTCGTCCGGCGGCACGCTGCGCCCCGGCACCTCGCCGCGACGCCCCAGCCCAGAACCGTCGCCCACCCCCGGCCGGTCGCCCGGCCCGGAGAGATCGCTCGGACCGCGACGGTCGCCCGGCCCGGAGAGATCGCTCGGACCGCGTCGGTCGCCCGGCCCGGGGCGGTCGCCCGGTCCGGAGAGATCGCTCAGCCCGGGGCGGTCGCTGGGGGCGGGGCGGTCGCTGCCCGGGCCGAAGGAAACGGCACCGGTGCGCCGGTCCGCGGGCGGCAGCCCGGGCGGCGGCAGCTCGGGCGAGCCGGGCCGGTCCGGGCCGACGCCGTTCCGGTCGGAGCCGAAGCCGGGGAGGCCAGGGCCGGGACCGGGGAGACCAGGGCCGGGGAGACCGGGGTTCGAGGTCGGCTGACCGGGCGCCGGCAGGCCGAAGCCGGACAGGTCCTGTCCGGACAGGTCGTTGCCGAAGGCCGGGGTGTCGCTCCCGAAGGGCGTCCCGTTGCGCCCCGGCCGGTCGGAGCTGCCGTTCTGCCCGGGGTCCAGACCGGGCGGCGGCAGGCCGGGCCCGGGCGTCCCGTTGCGCGCCGGCCCGGAGTCCGGGCTCGCAGTGGGCAGCCCCGGCGGGGGGAGCCCCGGCCCGGGCGTTCCGTTGCGCGGCGGCAGGTCGCCGGACCCGTTGCGGGACGGCAGGTCGGTGCCCGACGGCGTACCGAAGCCGTTGCGGGACGGGAGGTCGGACCCGTTGTGCGACGGGCGTGAGCCGTTGGTGTCGGCTCGGCCCCGGTCGGCCCACGGGTCACGGCGCCCGTTGCGCGGCGCGTCCGGCAGCGGGTCGAACAGCGGATCGGGCCTGCGCGAGGGCGGGCCGGCGGACGGGCCGGCCGGCGGGGCGGCGGGCGGCGGGACAGGCGCGGCGACCACACCCGGCACCGCGGCAGCGACCCGCCGAGCCGCCCCGGCCAGCGCGTCCAGCAGTTGCCGGACGCCCGGGTCGGCCGCGGCCGACCGCCGGTACGCGGCGACCACGGTCCGGCGCAGCCCGCCGTCCAGCACGGTGAGGAAACGGGCCCCGTCCACGGGCGACGCGGCCGAGGCCGGCACCAGCGCCACCCCCTGCCCGGCCGCGACCAGCGTCAGCGCGAGCGCGTCCTCACCGACCTCCGCGACCAGCCGGGGCGCGAATCCGGCCCCCGCCGCGGCCCGCTCCAGCGCCACCAGCGCGTCGCCGGTCCCGCCGATCCAGGCCTCCGCGGTCAGCTCGGCCAGCCGGACGCTGGCGCCGGTGGCCCGGTGCCGGGTCGGCACCGCCAGCATCAGCGGCTCGGTGAACAGCTCCCGGCGCTCGACCGCGGCGTCGGCGCGGTGCGGCACGGCCGCGCCGTACTCACCGACCACGACGACGTCGAGGGTGCTGCCGAGGGCACCGACCTGCTCGTCGACCAGCTGCCGGACGTGCACGGTCAGGTCACCGGAGCGCAGCGTGGCCAGCGCGTCGCCGAGCAGGGCGCGGCCCGCGTCCGCGCCGACGCCCAGCCGCAGCGTCCCGCTGGCCCGGCCGGCGACCGCGGCCGCGTCTGACTCCGCCGCTTCGAGCTGGCCCAGCAGCCGGCCGGCGTGCTCGGCCAACCGCCGGCCCGCGGGCGTCAGCCGGTCGCCGTCGAGCAGCGGCAGGCCGAGCTCACGCTCCCAGTCCGTCACCTGACCGGCGACGTCACCGGCCGGCGTTCCGAGCGCGCGGGCGGCACCGGAGGACCCCCCGTGCTCGGAGATCGCCAGCAGCGTGCGGAGTCGACCTACTTCGAGCATGCAGGGGAGGCTAACGGTCCCCGGGGCCCGTGTGCGCACCTCGGCCGATGCGGATTCCGGGAAATCCGCCGGACATCGCGGTACGTACGCGCGTCATTCCGCTGCGTCGTAATCCCCTGTGAGAACCCTCACACGCGGCTCCCGCGACCGGAGTCGTACATCTCGTCGAGGAGGTTCTTGTAGCGGGACTCGACAACCCTCCGCTTGAGCTTGAGGCTCGGCGTGAGCTCGCCGGACTCGACCGTCAGATCATGGTCGAGGATGCGGAAGTCCTTGATCGTCTCCCACCGGTTCAGCCCGGCGTTGAGCTCCTTGACCCCGGCCGCGACCACCGCCCGGACGTCCTCGCGGCGGGCCAGCGCGCCCGGGTCCCGCTCGGCGACGTTGTTGGTCTGCGCCCACTGGGCCAGCGCGTCCGGGTCCAGCGTCACCAGCGCGGTCACGTAGTTGCGGCCGTCGCCGTGCACGATGAACTGGCTGGCCAGCCCGCAGATGACCGGGAACGAGACCTCGATCGGCCCGGGCGCGACGTACTTGCCGCCGGAGGTCTTGATCAGGTCCTTCTTGCGGTCGGTGATCCGCAGGAAGCCGTCCTGGTCGAGCTCGCCGATGTCGCCCGTGTGCAGCCAGCCCTCGGCGTCCAGCGTCTCCTCGGTCGCCTCGGCCAGCCCGTGGTAGCCGCGCATCACGCCCGGCCCCTTCACCAGCAGCTCGCCGTCGGGGGCGATGCGCAGCTCGGTGCCGGGCAGCGGCGGGCCGACCGTGCCGAAGCGGAAGGACTCCGGCAGGTTCACCGTGGTGGCCGCGGACGACTCGGTCATCCCGTACCCCTCGACGATGAGCAGGCCGGCCGCGTGGAACCACTCGGCGACGTCCCGGGACAGCGGCGCGCTGCCGGAGACGAACAGCCGGATCCGGCCGCCGAAGCGGTCCCGGAGCTTGGAGAACACCACCTTGTCGGCGCCCGCGTACGCCACGGTGAGGCCGATGCCGGGCTTGCGGCCCTGCTGCAGGACGGCCGAGTGCTTCTTCCCGGTCTCGAACGCCTTGGCGAACAGCTTGGCCTTGACCCCGCCGTCGGCCTCGACCGAGCCGATGACCCGGTTGTGGACCTTCTCGAAGATCCGCGGCGCGCCGGCCATGAAGGTCGGCTTCACCACGCCCAGGTTGTCCACGATCTTGTCGATGCGGCCGTCGATCGCGCTGGCGAAGCCGATCTGCAGCTGCGCCGCCAGCAGCACCTTGCCGAACGAGTGCGACAGCGGGAGCCAGAGGTACTGCAGGTCGTCGGGGCGCAGGAAGTCCAGCTCCTCGATCGCCGCGCCCTCGTACGTCCAGTTGTCCTGCACCAGCCGGACGCCCTTGGGCCGGCCGGTGGTCCCGGACGTGTAGATCAGGGTGGCCAGGTCCTCCGGGCCGATGCTGTCCACGACCTTGTCCACGGCGGCGGCGTCCTCGGCCAGCAGCGCCCGGCCGCGCTCGGCCAGCGTGGCCAGCGAGAGCTCCCGGTCGCTGCCGTCCCCGTCGCCGTCGATGAGCACGACGTGGCGCAGCTCGGGCGTGCGGTCGGCCAGCTCGCGCAGCGTCGCGGCCTTGCTCTCGTCCTCGGCGAAGGCGATGACCGCCTCGGAGTCGCCGACGATGTGCAGCACGTCCTCGGGCTGGGAGGACGGGTAGACGGTCGTGGTCGCGCCGGCCGCGGTGTTGATGGCCAGGTCGGCGAGCACCCACTCCAGCCGGGTCGAGGCGTAGACGATCACCCGCTGCTGCGGCTGCAGGCCGAGCGCGAGCAGGCCGGCGGCCAGCTCGGTGACCCGCTCGCCCAGCTCCGCCCAGGTCAGCGACGTCCAGGTCCCGGCGCCGCCGGCGTCCGGCGACACCCACCGGAACGCCTCGGCGCCGGGCGTCGCGGCCACCCGGTCGGCCAGCATCCGGGCCACCGAGGGCGCACGTCGGATCGCGTCGGTCACCGTCGACCTCCTAAAGGAATTGGTCCTTCTCTCAGGTTGCCAGATTCCGTGCCCGGGAGGTGGCGGCGCTCCGGACGGACCGGAAACGACAGGGCGGCCAGGAGCCCACGGGGGGAGGCTCCTGGCCGCGCGCTGGATGGTAGCCCTACCGGCGAGTAGGTGCACGCACCGGGCCCCTTGTGTCGTGTCGCGTCGCGCGGGGCACACCGGTGCCCATGTGGTTCCTGCTGCGTTCCCGGATCAAGACCGTGCTGTTCACGATCGTGCTGGGCCTGGCCGCGCCCAGGATCGCCCGGCTGCTGCGCGGCTACGGCCAGCGGCAGCGGAAGGCCGGCGGCGGCACGCTGAGCACGACGGTGCCGCTCACCGCCGCCGACGCGCTCGACAAGGTCGCGGTCTGGGCCCGGCCGCCGAAGGAGAAGCGTCGCCGGTTCCGCTGACCGCGACGGCCGCGGGCTCAGCCGTCCGCGGTGCCGCCGGTCCGGTCCAGCCCGTCGAGCGCCGCCATCTCCTCGTCGGTGAGGGCGAAGTCGAAGATCCGCGCGTTCTCCGCGATCCGCTCCCGGTTGGCGGACTTGGGGATCACCGGGATGGCCCGCTGCACGCCCCAGCGCAGCAGCACCTGGGCCGGGGTCCGCTCGTGCGCCTGCGCGACCTCGGCCACCGTACGGTCGCGGAGGTCGTGGCCGCGGGTGAGCGGGCTGTACGCCTCCAGCACCACCCCGGTGGCCTCGCACGCCTCCCACAGCGCCCGCCGGAACTGGAACGGGCTGAACTCGACCTGGTTCACCGCCGGCGGCACGTCCGAGTCGTGCAGCACGGCCAGCTGGTCGGCGGAGAAGTTGCTGACCCCGACCGCCCGGGCCAGGCCGCGGGCGGCGATCCGCTCGAACGCCGCCCAGTGCCTGGTCGGGCCGCCCTGCGGCCAGTGCCAGAGGTAGAGGTCGACCTGGTCGAGCCCGAGCAGCCGCAGGCTGCCCTCCAGCGCCCGCTCCGGGTCGGGCTCGCGCGGATGGAACTTGGTCGCGACGAACAGCTCCTCGCGGGCGATGCCGCTCGCGGCGACCGCCTTGCCGACGCTCTCCTCGTTCCGGTAGAGCGTCGCGGTGTCCACGTGCCGGTAGCCGGCCTCCAGGGCCCAGCGCACCGCCTGCTCGGTGTCCTTGCCGTCCGGGATCTGCCAGACCCCGAAGCCGAGCAGGGGCATCTCCACCCCGTTGTCGAGCACCCGCGCCGTGCCGTCCGCGGTCAGCGTCACCGTTCACCCTCCGGGTCGGGGTCCGCCGGCAGGATGATCGCGGTGACCAGGAGGCCGTTGCCGACGGCGTACCGGCCCTCCAGGGTCGTCACCGTACGGCCCGCGACGGCCGGGCGCTCGGTCACCAGCAGACGCGCGGTGAACGCGCCCCGGGCCGGGTCCGGTCCGGGGGCGAATTCCAGCACCGCGTCCTCGAACCCGAGCCAGCGCCCGGCCAGCGGGAACCAGGTCTTGTAGACGCTCTCCTTGGCGCTGAACAGCACCCGGTCCCAGTGCACCCCGGCCGGCAGCCGGCGCAGGTGCTCCCGCTCGGCCGGCACCGAGACCCGGTCCAGGATCCCCTCCGGCAGCGGCGCGTGCGGCTCGGCGTCGATGCCGAGGGAGGCGACGTCGGTGTCCCGGGCGACGGCGACGGCCCGGTAGCCGTCGCAGTGGGTGATGCTGCCGACGATCCCGGCCGGCCAGAGCGGCTCCCGCCTCGGCCCGGACAACAGCGGCGCCGGCGGCAGGCCGAGGCGCCCCAGCGCGATCCGGGCGCAGGTCCGGACCGTCGTGAACTCGGCCCGGCGCTTGCCGACCGCGGTCTCGACCAGCCGCTCCTCCTCCGGCAGCAACGCCTCGCCGGGCACCGGCCCGGTCGCGTCCTCGACGACGACGACGGCCGGGACCAGCGTCGCGATCAAAAGGACTCGGCGATCGGGTCCACCGAGGGGAAGACGTCGCGCAGCACCCCGCGGCGGTGGTGGTGGACGTGCCATTCGCGCGGGTAGCCGACGGAGACCTCCTCGAACCGCACCCCGTCCTCGTACGTCGTACGCGGGATGTGCAGGTGCCCGTAGATCACCACGGCGGCGTTGAAGCGGACGTGCCAGTCCGCGGTCCGCTCGGTGCCGCACCAGATCGCGAACTGCGGGTGGCGCAGGACCCGGGTCGGCAGCCGGGTCATCGGCCAGTGGTTGACCAGCACGGTCCGGGTGCCGGCGGGCAGCGCGGCCAGCCGCGCCTCGGTCTCCTCGATCCGGGCCCGGCACCAGGCCGACCGGTCCGGGTACGGGTCCGGGTGCAGGATGGCCTCGTCGGTGGCGACGACGCCGGCCTCGCGGGCCGCCGCGACCGCCTGCTCGGCGTCCTCGATCCCGGGCATCCGGAAGCTGTAGTCGTAGAGCGCGAACAGGGGCGCGATGGTGACCGGGCCGCCGGCGCCGGTCCACTGCGGGTACGGGTCCTCGGGCGTCAGCACGCCCATCCCGGCGCAGAGCTTGACCAGGTGCTCGTACCGCTCGAGGCCGCGCAGCTGGCACGGGTCCTTGGGGTGCGTGTAGAGCTCGTGGTTGCCGGGCGTCCAGATCACCTGGGCGAACCGCTCGGCCAGCGTCCCCAGGGCCCACTCGACGTCCGACGGCGTCTCGGAGACGTCGCCGGCCACGATCAACCAGTCGTCGGGCGTCTCCGGACGCAGTTCGCCGGACACGATCCGGCGATTCTCCGCGTACCCGACGTGCAGGTCGCTGGTCGCCCACAGCCGTCCCTCAGCCACGTCCCGCACCCTAACGGCAAGGCGATCAGGGTGCGGGACGGATGGCTCAGCGCGCGGAGACCGGCACGTACTCGCGCTCCGGTACGCCGGTGTAGAGCTGCCGCGGGCGGCCGATCTTGGCCTGCGGGTCGTCGACCATCTCGCGCCACTGGGCGATCCAGCCGGGCAGCCGGCCGATCGCGAACAGCACCGTGAACATCCGGTCGGGAAAGCCCATCGCCCGGTAGATCAGCCCGGTGTAGAAGTCCACGTTCGGGTAGAGCTTGCGGGAGACGAAGTAGTCGTCCTCCAGGGCGACGCCCTCCAGCTCCATCGCGATGTCGAGCAGGTCGTCCCGCTTGCCCATCTCGTTGAGGATCTTGTCGGCGGTCTTCTTCACGATCGCCGCGCGCGGGTCGTAGTTCTTGTAGACCCGGTGCCCGAAGCCCATCAGCTTCACGCCGTCCTGCTTGGACTTCACCTTCTGCACGAACGCGCCGACGTCCCCGCCCTCGGCCCGGATGCGCGAGAGCATCTCCATGACCTCCTGGTTCGCCCCGCCGTGCAGCGGGCCGGACAGCGCGTGGATGCCGGCCGAGACGGAGGCGAACAGGTTGGCCTGGGACGAGCCGACCAGCCGTACGGTCGCGGTCGAGCAGTTCTGCTCGTGGTCGGCGTGCAGGGTGAACAGCATGTCCAGGGCGCGCACGACGGCCGGGTCGGCCTCGTACGGCTCCGCGGGCAGCCCGAAGGTCATCCGCAGGAAGTTCTCCACGATCCCGAACGAGTTGTCCGGGTAGAGGAACGGCTGCCCGATCGACTTCTTGTACGCGTACGCCGCGATCGTCGGCAGCTTGCCCATCAGCCGCAGCATCGGCAGCTCGAGCTGGTCCGGGTCGGTCGGGTCGAGCGAGTCCTCGTAGTACGTCGAGAGCGCGGAGACCGCGGAGGACAGCACCGGCATCGGGTGCGCGTTGCGCGGGAACCCGTCGAAGAAGCCCTTGAAGTCCTCGTGCAGCAGCGTGTGCCGCTTGATCTTGGCGGTGAAGTCGGCCAGCTGGGTCTCGGTCGGCAGCTCGCCGTGGATGAGCAGGTAGCTCACCTCGGCGAAGGTCGACTTCTCGGCCAGCTGGTCGATCGGGTAGCCGCGGTAACGCAGGATCCCGGCGTCCCCGTCGATGTACGTGATCTGCGACGAGCAGTTGGCCGTGTTGACGAAGCCGGGGTCGTACGTGACGAGCCCGCCCTTGGACAGCAGGCCGCCGATGTCGACGCCCGGAGCGCCCTCGGTGGGCTGGACGACGGTCAGGTCCTGTTCGGTCCCGTCGGCGTGGCGGAGGCTCAGGGTTCCTGAAGCCGGCGTTTCGGGCATCGGTGGCGCCCCTCTCGAACTGTTCGCGGCGGGGTCTCGGGAAGTCGCAAACTCTGTTTACTTGACGGTAATCGATCGGGCCGCGGCGGACACCCGCAGGGTCCGTGACGACGGGCACAGCCTGCGATTTCGTATCCGTGCAGGTCGTCCCCCTATGACCCCTCTGCGAGGTCGGGACGGACGCGGGGGAGACTGTCGCGGACCGACCCGCGGACCGAGGGAGACCACGCCGATGCCCGACTACGCCACCTGGCTGGCCGCGATCCGCGGCTCCCACGACCGGATGAGCGGCCTCCTCGCCGACCTGTCCGACGAGCAGATCCGCATGCGGTCGTACGCGGACGAGTGGTCGGTGGCCGACGTCGCCTCCCACCTCGGCAGCCAGGCCGAGATCTTCGACCTCTTCCTCACTGCCGGGCTGGACGGGACCGAGCCGCCGGACGGGGACGTGTTCGTGCCGATCTGGGACCGCTGGAACGCGATGCCGCCGCGCGAGCAGGTCACCGCGAGCGTGCAGGGTGACGAGCGGCTGGTGTCCCGGCTGGAGAAGCTGACCGACGAGCAGGAGTCGTCGTTCACGCTGTCGTTGTTCGGCACGGACCTGGACGCGGCCGGGTTCGCGTCGATGCGGCTGGGCGAGCACGCACTGCACACCTGGGACATCGCCGTCGCCCTCGACCCCGCCGCCCAGGTCGCCCCGGACGCCGTCGAGCTGCTCGTCGACACGCTGCCGGCGACCGCGGCCCGGGCCGGTCAGCCGGTGCCGGGCGGCACGCCGGTCACGATCGTGACCAGCGACCCGCTGCGGACGTACGCGGTGGAGCTCAACCCCGCGGTCACGCTCACCCCACGCGACTCCGTCGGCCCCGACGCCGGGGTCGTCCAGCTCCCGGCCGAGGCCTTCCTGCGCCTCGTCGCCGGCCGCCTCGACCCCGAGCACACCCCCCTCGGCGTCGACGACCCGGCCGACCACCTCGACCAACTTCGGCAGGCTTTTCCCGGGTTCTGAGTGCGTTAGGTCGGACACGTTCGGTCAGGACAGGTTCGGCGCACAGGTCCGCCGGGTACGGTGAAGATGGCTGCGAGAGCAGCTGACGGGCGTCGTGTGGGCCCGTGTCACGTCCGGCGGGTCACCCGCCGCGGCTCCTGCCTCCGCTCCTTCCGGTCCGTACGCGGACCGCGGGACGGCGCAGGTCCAGCTCGACGTCCGGTTCCACCCGGCCTCGTCCGTCCCCGCCCGGGGCGGCCGGCGCCCGGTCGTACGGACGCCCGCCCGACCGAACGCCTGACCGCCGGACTGCCGGACGCCTGACCGAGGAGAAGCCCCGTGACCCCTGCCCTGTCCGCTCCGCCGACCGAGGTGCGCCATGAGGCCGGTTCGCCGGCGGCCCCCTGGAACCAGCCGGAGGCCGACGCCCCGGGCGACGGCAACGGCGAGCGGCAGAGCCTGAGCGAACGGGTCATCCTCGGGATCTTCATCGCGCTGCCGTTCCTGGCGATGCTCGCCGCGATCCCGCTCGCCGTCGTCTACGGCTGGATCTCCTGGCTCGACGTCGGTCTGGCCGCCGGCATGTTCGTGATCTCCGGGCACGGCATCACGGTCGGGTTCCACCGCTACTTCACGCACGGCTCGTTCCGGGCCAAGCGGCCGCTGCGGGTCGCGCTCGCGGTCGCCGGCAGCCTCGCCGTCGAGGGCGACGTCGCGACCTGGGTGGCCGACCACCGCAAGCACCACAAGTTCTCCGACAAGGACGGCGACCCGCACTCGCCCTGGCGGTTCGGCACCAGCACCGGCGCCCTGGCCAAGGGCCTGCTGTACGCGCACGTCGGCTGGCTGTTCGACATCGAGCAGACGGACAAGCGCCAGTTCGTGCCGGACCTGCTGGCCGACAAGGACATCGCCCGCGTCTCCCGCGCGTTCCCGCTGCTGGTCGCGACGTCGCTGCTGGTCCCGCCGCTGGTCGGCGGCCTGGTGACGATGTCCTGGACCGGCGCCGCCACCGCCTTCTTCTGGGCCTCGCTGGTCCGCATCGGCCTGCTGCACCACGTGACCTGGTCGATCAACTCGATCTGCCACGCGATCGGCGAGCGCCCCTTCGCCAGCCGCGACAAGGCCGGCAACGTCTGGTGGCTGGCCGTCCTGTCCATGGGCGAGTCCTGGCACAACCTCCACCACGCCGACCCCACCTGCGCCCGCCACGGCGTCCTGAAGGGCCAAGTGGACAGCAGCGCCCGCCTCATCCACTGGTTCGAGCGCTTCGGCTGGGCCACCAACGTCCGCTGGCCCCGCGAGGACCGCCTAGCCACCAAGCGGGTCTGACAAGCAAGAGCGCCAGAAGCGCCGGCAAGCACGAAGCCGGCGCTTCTGGCGCGGGCGGGCGGGTCCGGGGCGGCAACCGTGACCACCTACGCAGACCCCAGCGCCGGAAGTTGAGCGCCATTCCGGAAGACAGGGGGCCGCTCCGCCGGCGAGGCACGGCGCGCCCAGCGCCGGAAAACCCGAGCGCCGTTCCGGGGGACCGGGGCCGCTCCCCGGTTGAAATGAAGATCCCGTCCCCCGCGAAGCGCCCCGAAGGGCGCGAGCAGGGGACACACGTGCCGCCTGATGTCACTTCCGCCGGTCAGCGTCGAATCGTGGTGTCGTCCCGTGTCGGCTGGTGTCGGTTGCTTTGCACGACCGCCGAGCACCGAGCACCGAGCGAGGACCGCACGCGTTGGGGCCGGTGCTCGATCGGCGGACGAGGCGAAGGAGCAGTAAGGCGCCAACGAACGGACTCTTGGTTTGCTGGCTCTTCGCAGATGACGGTGTGGCGGGGCTCGGCGCGTCGGTGCCCGGGTAGGCGTCGAGGTCCTTCGAGGATGGGAGTTCTCACGCTGCCATCTGAAGGACCTCGACGTTGCTGGACGTTACCGCCGGCGCTGTGTTCGGCTGCGCTGATCTGACCGTGTTCTGCCGGCTCGACGAGCTCGGCCTGCAAGTGATCGGGCTGCGGGTCGATCCTGGTCGTGCGGTGCTGGCGTGCCGGGTCGTGGAACCTGATGACTGGTGTCGAGGGTGCGGCTGTGAGGGAGTCC